>JAJAYR010000288.1 GCA_026786155.1 Pyrinomonadaceae bacterium | reverse complement strand
GGATAATGCGGCGCAAGCCACCTCGCCGCTTTGGTTTTTACAACTTTTATATTCTTCGCTGACCGCATCGTGCTGCACATCGCGCCTTTTCCATTCGGGGTTTTCTTCCGTGTAATAAGAGCGCACGGAACGGTCGGGCGGACGGTTAACGTCAACCTTTGCGCCCAGCAAATCGCCCGAAAAAATTGCCGTCGGTGAAGATAAATTCGCGTTGCCTTGAATTGCCCGCAAAGCATTTGCCGATTGCGCTCTATCCAAAATTACCGGCTGAGCAAGACCGACCCGCGTCGCAATCGTTTCGATTTCACTTGAAACATCATTTAAAACCGATTCGGCGTTGCGATAGCCGCTTTTGTTTTCAAAGACCACCCCGATACTGACTCGCGTTTTCTGTTCAAATTGGATTCTGGCTTGATTAAGCAGATTGTTGACATCGCCGTTTTCAGGCGTGTAGTTCTGCGCGTTCATCAAATAAACGTAAGCCGTGCCGGAGTCGTTGCGCTGCAAAGCCTTTCGCGCCTCCGTTTGGCAATAGCCCGAAAGACTTTGATTGACTTTACCGAGCAATGCTTGAGCGTCGGCGGCAGGACTCAAATCTTCAGCCAGCAGCAATTTTTCGCGGGCATTGCGAAAATCCTGCTTGTTCTGCGCCGCGACGGTTTTCAAACCGCCGCCGCTTGAAGAAACAGTTTTGCGTCCTTTGACGGGAATTTTACCACCGCCGCCGCCCGAAGTTAATTGTTTGGCTTCGGCGAAAAGCTGCTGCGAGTATTCGCGTTTGGCATCGGCTAATTCTTTCGATACCGCCGCATCACGCGAACAATCTGAATCAACCAACTGTTTCTCCAATAATTCTTTGGCGAGTTTCGGCTGTTTGCGCTGGCGAAAATTACCTGAGTCGCGCAAGGCGATTCGATTGCGCGACGTGCAGACACACTCACGCGCCTCGACTGAATTGGGAAGACGCTGCCAGGCAATCGTGCATTCCGACAATGCGGCATCGAGTTGACTGCTTTCGAGTGCTTGCTTGCCTTTACCGAAGTGCAGTTGATGACTGCGATTCAAAGCATCGTTATACAGCGAATTTAAATCGTCCCAAGCCGAAACATACAGTTTAATCGGCTCGGCGGCGGTAATCGCCTCATCCCAGCGGCTTTCGCCGAGAAGTTGAGAAACTTGTTCGCGGGCGTTGTTCACGCGCTGTTTGTTTTGATTTATTTCAACCAAAAGTTTAGCGGTAACGTCGTCGCTTCTGACCGATTGAGCGCGTTCGGTTCTTTGTCTGGCAACTTCCAGGGCTTTATAATCGCCTTTCGCAAATTGGTCTAAAGACGAACGCGCACAAACAACCAGCACGTCGCGCATATTGATACTGGCATCCGCCGCGCGATAGTTGCTCGTTTTTTGAAGAAACGCTTCCCACACGACGACGCTTTTTTCTTCTACCGCGTGGTTGAATAAAATATCGTTAACATTGCCGCCTGCCGAAGTAAAATAAATTTTCCAAACGTCGCGCAAAGCTATGCTGATTTTTCGTTTTTGTTTTCCTTCGCGGGCTTCACCCGTGAGCATTACCGAATAAAACGAACTCAGTTTGGAATCGAGATTCTTTTGCGGCTTCATACTTTCGGGCAAGACCAGCGAAGGCGTTTGCCCGCTGGCGCCGACGGCGGTCAAAAAATCGTCCTGCCATTTGAGCGCATACATATTAACCAATTTATTTTTCGTCGCGTCTTCGTAATCTTTGCGCGAAACGCTCATCGAATCGGGCGACGCGCCTTCGCGGACGGCGGCATTAAACAAGCGAATCGCGCCGTCAGTGTTGAGTTTAATATCGGTAATAATTTGATAATTCATATCGGCTGCGCCGTCGCATTTTGACATCGAAGCGTTACCCGAACGTATCAATACAACGGCTTGAGCACCTTGCGCCGACACGGTTGAGGCGAAAATAAAAACCGAAATCACCAGTATTAAGCCGGTCAGCATTTTCCGCATTATTTTTGTTCGTTTCATCGCAGAGTTCTCCTTTTGAAATTTTTAATCATTTTTCAGCTTAATCTTTGACGCATCGAAAACCTGTATTGGAGTAACTGTTTTCTTCTCTTGCTCCATAAAATCCACGGCGCGTCGTGGTCGCAATTTCTTTGTTATTCGACCAACTGCCGCCGCGAATAATTTTAAATTCCACATTTTTTTTCGCTTCGGCGATGGCTGGCATCGCGCCGTTCGGATAAGGCTCTAAAGTCGTTGCCGTCCACTCCCAGGCATTTCCAATCAAGTCGTAGATACCAAACGGCGATGCTCCTTTTTGGTAAGAACCGACTGCAACCATTCCTCGATTAATGTTGTCGGCGTTTGCCAGACCGTCTTT
This sequence comes from Pyrinomonadaceae bacterium, assembly GCA_026786155.1. Classification (GTDB taxonomy): domain Bacteria; phylum Acidobacteriota; class Blastocatellia; order Pyrinomonadales; family Pyrinomonadaceae. Next base: position 198 of record JAJAYR010000288.1, on the reverse strand, counting down.
CCATTCGTTTCCCCAACTGTAAAGAAGACCGCTTGTGCCTCTGGCGGCAAACTCCCATTCGGCTTCGGTCGGCAATCTTTTTCCAGCCCATTTCGCATAGGCGTTTGCCGCGTCCCAATTGACGTCGGTAACGGGAAATCTCGCTTTTCCCGCGGGAAAATTATTTCCGTTCCAATCTTTCGGCGAAGTGTATTTAGC
>JAJAYR010000287.1 GCA_026786155.1 Pyrinomonadaceae bacterium | reverse complement strand
GTTTGTATTCGAGCAGTTTGGCATGCAGTTGAATGTCCAGCGCTTCGCGTTCGATGTCCTGCATTTTCGAGTCAACCGAAGATGTTCCGAGTTGCAGTTTGGCTTCGGCGGCGGCAACGCGGCGGTCAATTTTTTCGCGCATTTCGTTGAACGTCGAAGCGTCGTCGCCGATGTTGAAGGTTTCCATCGTCTGCGCGAGTTGCTCCTGAAGTTTCGCCTGTTTCGACGCGCTAATCAATTGCATCGCTTCCGCTGTGCGTCGCTGCATTTGCAGAACGTAATTATCACGCGCTTTTAAGGCTTGCTGCGAAGCGTTCGCGGCTTGTTCCAACTGCGCCGAAGTTTTCTGCAAATCAACCTGTGATTGCTGAAGTTGCCCGATATAAGCCGTCGCAATATCGTCGCGCCCCAATTTGACCGACGCTTTGATTTTAGAGTCCAAATCAACGACTTGCTCGCTCAAACGCTCCTTATTTTTCGCCAGCAGTCGTTCGGTCGCCATCACCTGCGCCACCGAATTATTCAAATCCGGCACGCGGTCGCGCATATCGCGGATGGTTTGCTGCAAAACCATTTCCGGGTTTTCCACTTTGTCCAGAGCCGCGCCCGTTCCGGCGCGAAACATTCGCATTATTCTTGCCCACAATCCCATCTTTTATCCTACGCTCCTCAATAAAATTACCCGTTCAAAAGAGTTTTCACACAATCTTTACGACTCGAAATTTGCCAAAGTTGCAAATTAGGATTTCAGTATAGCAAGAAAAAGACAAACGCGAAATAAATAGTTAAAAGTTTGAACGGTAAATCGTTTCGGATTGAAAGCGGCGACAAATTTGTCTGTTTTTTCGACGATACGATTTGCAGAATCTGAAATGACAGCCGAATCAAATGTGATAAAATAACCGAGTGAACCGGACAAAAGACCACACGGATTATGAAACATTCGTCAAAGTAATTTACATCGGTGCGGTCGCCGGACTGCGGGCGATGATGCCGTTGGCATTGTTGAGTTTCGCTGCGTCGCAGCGCGAAAATAATAAAGATGACCGCAACTTTTTCGTGTCCAAAGGTGTTTCGGCGGCTCTCGGATTGCTCGCGGTCGGCGAACTCGTCGGCGATAAATTACCGACCGCGCCGAACCGAACCGAACCGGCGGGTTTGGCGGCACGAATCGTTTCCGGCGCAATCGGCGGCGGAGTCATCTGTTCAGCCCGCAAAAAATCCGTCCCGCTGGGCATCGCGCTCGGCGCATTGGCGGCAGTCGCGGCGGCTTACGCCGGTCAAAACATTCGCCGCGCCATCGCCAAAGAAACCGGCATTCACAGTTCACTGCTCGGCGTGGTCGAAGACGCGATTGCCATCGGCATCGGTGCGTCGGCGGTGAAAGATTAAGAAAGACAACTAAAAATTTTATGAAAAAATCTGGATATGACGTGATAATCATCGGCGGCGGGCAAGCCGGAATTCCGCTCGCCCACGCGCTCGCCGCTGCCGGAAAACAAGTGGCTTTGATAGAACGGGAAAACCTCGGCGGAAGCTGCGTCAATTTCGGCTGCACGCCGACCAAAGCCGCCATCGCTTCGGCGCGGGTCGCGCATCTGGCACGGCGGGCAACGGAATTCGGCTTGCGCGTTTCGCAGGTCGAAGTTGATTTTCCGGCGGTTCTCGAACGTGCTAAAAGTATCGCGCTCGAATCGCGCACCAGTCTCGAAAATGATTTGAAGGAAACCGGTAATCCGCAATTGATTCGCGGACAGGCGAAACTTACCGGCAAAAACGAGCAGAATTTATTTCAAATTCAAGTTGGTGCGGATGTTTTGACGGCGAAGCAAGTCGTCTTAAATACCGGAACGCGCAGCGTCATTCCAAAAATCGAAGGACTCGAAAAAGTGAAATTTATTGATGCCGGAAATTGGCTGGAAAATAAAGAATTGCCCGCGCATCTGGTCATCATCGGCGGCAGTTATATCGGTTTGGAAATGTGCCAATTTTACCGGCGAATGGGCAGCCGCGTAACGGTTATCGAAGGCAGTCCGCGGATTGCGAGTCGTGAGGATGAAGACGTTTCCGAAGCCTTGCAGACGATTTTGGAAGGCGAAGGAATTGATTTTTGTTTGTCGGCAAAAGTTTTCCGCGTCGAATCGAAAAATGGCGGCATCGTCGTTACGATTGACGAAAAAAGCGACTCGCAAACAATCGCGGCTTCACACCTTTTCATCGCCGTTGGACGCAAGCCGAACACCGACGATTTAGGATTAGAAAGCGTCGGCGTAAAAATGGACGAGCGCGGCATCGTCGGAGTTGACGAGCGGCTGGCGACCAACATCGAAGGCGTTTGGGCGGCGGGCGACATTCGCGGCGGCTTTCAATTTACGCACACGGCTTGGGACGATTACCGCATTCTCGAATCGCAGATGGTCGGCGATAAATCGCGGACGACGAAACGCATCGTGCCGTATGCGATGTTCACCGACCCGGAACTCGGACGAGTCGGAATGACGGAAAAAGAAGCGCGTGAAAATGGCGTTGATTTTAAAATCAGTCGCTACGAGATGAAAAGCAACGGCAAAGCCAGAGAAATCGGTGAATCAGTCGGCTTTATCAAAGTGTTGTCCGACGCGAAAACCGAGAAAATTATCGGCGCGGCGGTGCTGGCAAACGAAGGCGCGGAACTCGTTCACGGTTACGTTGATTTGATGAACGCCGACGCTTCATTCATCGTTCTGCGCGATGCCGTCCACATTCACCCGACGCTCGCGGAAGCCGTGCAGAGTGCCGTCAAATCTCTTTAAAGAAGAAGGAAAAGAAAATTTACTTGGATGAAGACGATAATAAGGGATAAAAAAATATAAATCCTTGTCCATCCCTCTTCATCCTTGTAAATTTTCTTTGTATTTGAGTCGTCTGAAATTGATTTTAAGGTTTCGGCGCAGTCTGACAAAGTGCCGTCGTCGCCCGCGTGATGTGAACGGGTTTCGACGGTTTTTCGTTTTCGACCGGCATTTTGTTAATCGCGTCAACCGTTTCCATTCCGCGCACGACGCGCCCGAAAGCGGCGAAAGTTCCGTCGAGACTGCTCGCCGCGCTGACTAAAATAAAGAAATTCGTCGTC
>JAJAYR010000286.1 GCA_026786155.1 Pyrinomonadaceae bacterium | reverse complement strand
ATTGGAATTTGTTCAATCAAAATTCGCTGACAAAATTAGCGTTGAAAACGGGTTACGAAGTCGCCGATTTGAACACGCAGGTTTCGCCGGTTAATTGGGTTTATTCGATTCATAATTGGCTGGTTGACCGGAACGCGCCGCGATTTTTAATCAATCAATTTACTTTGAAATCAACCGTTTCGCTGGCGGCTTTTACTTCGCTCGATGTTGTGCTGCAAAAACTTGGGAAAGGTGCGCTGCTGCGGACGATTTTGCGGAAACCTTTATGAAATTAGCCACCGAGAACACAGAGAACACGGAGAAAATCAGAACAGGATGAACAGGATAAAATCAAATCTTTCTTGCAGCGGTTCTCGCCTGAGTTTATCTTTGGTTAAAAAACTTTTTGTATTCTCTCTCTGTGAACTCTGTGTTCTCGGTGGCTAAAATTTCTTACAATCTGCGGCAAATTCAACCTTTATAAAATTTATGAAAAACGAAAAACCAATCGCTATTATCGGTGCCGGACTCGCGGGTTTGACGGCGGCGAATTACCTGCACGGTCAAAACGTGCCGTTCATTTTATACGAAGCGGGCAAAAAAATTGCGGGTTTGGCGACGAGTTTTAAGGACGCGGAAGGTTTTTCCTACGATTTCGGGGCGCATTTTATTACTAACCGTTTGGCGGCGGCAATCGGTGTCGGCGATGAATGTTTGACGGTCAAACATTACGGCGAAGCAGTTTATTTGAAGGGCAAAACTTATAATTATCCATTCGGGCTGGTGAAAATTCCGCGAATGACCTGGAGCGGAATCAAAAGCAAACTGGCGAAAAACGGACACGCGCCCGCGTCCGCCGCCGAGTGGTTTCGCCAAAGTTACGGGGCGGCGTTGGCTGATGAAGTGGCATTGCCGTTGATTGAAGCGTGGTCGGGCGCGAAGGCGGAAGATTTATCGGCGGCGGTCGGGCAAAGTTTGCCGGGAAGCATCGGCAAAACGCTTTATTTGAAGGCGGCGAGCAAGGTTTTAGGTCGCGCCGTTGCCATCGGCTACAACCGCGAAATGCCCGAAACGGCGAGCGTTTATCACGTTTATCCAGAAAAAGGCGTGGGCAGTTTGTGCGAAAAACTCGCCGCAGGGCTGGCGGATAAAATAAAACTCGAAATGCCGGTCGAAGAAATCATCGTCGAAAACGAGCGAGTCGTCGCCGTCAAAGCGAAAGGTGAAACGACGGAAGTGGCGGCGGTCGTCAGCACCGCACCGGCGAATATTCTCGCCAAACTCGTCAAAGGCACGAAGGCTTTGGAAAGTTTTAAATCGTTTCGCTATCGCCCGATGATTTTCGTCAATATGCGTTTTGAAGGTCGCGGACTGCTGCCCGACACGGTTTTGTGGCTGCCTGAAAGTGAATTTCCGTTTTTCCGCCTGACCGAAGCGACGCTTTCGATGCCGTGGCTCGCGCCCGCAGGCAAGACGATTATCACCGTGGACATCGGCTGCGAAAAAGGCGACGAGTTTTGGGAAATGGACGAAGACGAATTAACCGCTTTGTGTCTGGAACATTTAACGAAAATAATTCCCGGCGGACGCGAAAAATTCTTGGGCGCGAATGTTCTGCGAACGCCGATTGCTTACCCGGTTTTTCTCAACGAATACGAAACGGCGCGAAAGGATTTCGAGCGTTCGAGTGGCATTGAAAATCTTTTGAGCATCGGGCGCAATGGCGAATTCGCGCACATTTTTATGGAAGACGTTTATTGGCGAACCAGAAAAAAAGTGCGGAATTTAATCGAAAATATTTAAAATGAATTTGATTTCCTTAGCGAACTTTGTGCCTTTTCGTGAGAAGATATTTCACGCAAAGGCGCAAAGTTCGCCAAGAATGCAGACGATTTCCGACAAAATTATTGGTAATGTTAACCGACGAAGAAATACAAACTCCGCCAAAGATTTCCGAAGAATCGCCAAAATCTTTTTGGCTGTGTTTCGCCTTGCTTTTTCTCGCCGTAGTCTTATTTCACGGCAAATCCGTTCCGTTCAGCAACGAATTTCTTTACCTTTTGCGCCTTGAACCGAATTTTCTGCCGAACGATTGGACGTTTTCTTCACCGGCAAATGAACACTGGCTTTTTAATTTAATTTTCAGTTTTCCGGCGCGGCTTTTTTCCCTGGAAACGCTTGGCTGGACGGGTAGAATCGTTGCTTGGATGTGGTCGCTGTTCGCGCTGTTGAAACTCGGCGGACGCTGGGAAATTTCCGTTTGGAAAATCGCCGCCGCCATTTTTCTCTGGCTCGCTTTTGCTCAGTCGGTCGTCGGCGACGAATGGATTTTCGGCGGCTTTGAAGCTAAAACAATCGCTTATATTTGTCTGCTTTTCGCGCTCGTCGAATTTTCAAAACGTCGAATAATTACGCCTTCGATTCTGCTCGGACTCTCGTTCGGCTTTCATCCGGCGGTCGGGCTGTGGGCGATTTTGGCGGTTGGTTTAGTCTTGCTGTTCGAGAAAATTCCGACGATTGATTTTGTTAAAGTCGTGATTATCACAAGCTTGTTTTCGTTGTTCGGGTTGATTCCGCTGTTCGCCGAACAAACCGGCGTATCAGCGAGTTCGTTTGACGATTGGAAATTTATCGTCGTCTATCGCGTTCCGTGGCATCTCGATTTATTTCAGTTTTCAAAAAGCGGCACGGCGTTGATTTTCGTGATGCTCGGCTTTAATTGTTTCGCCGTTTGGAAAAGCGAAAATTTCGCGCTGCGTTTTCTGCTGAAATTTCAAATCGCGCTCGGTGCATTTTTCCTGCTCGGCTTGTTGCTTCGCTGGTTCGAGATTTTCCCGCTTTTGCGTTTGATGCCGATGCGTCTGTTTCCGGTTTTTACGCCGCTGTTTTTTATTTTCACGGCTTTTTATTTCGTGCCGCGCCTCGCTTCCAAACGACATAAAATAATCGTTTCGCTGTTTGTTTTGCTAGTCGTCGCTTCGCTCAATCCGTTCGGCAAAAGTTTCAATCAAGCGCGGGAAAGCGTGCGAACGTGGACAACCGCGCCCGACGATTTTCAGACGACTTCGCGCTGGATTGCGGAAAATACGCCGCCAAACTCGGTCGTTATTCAGCCGCCGCACCGCCGCGATTTCTGGTATTTTTCCAAGCGGGCGAGCGTCGTTTCATTCGCCTATCCGACTTATAATCGTTTGGGCGAATGGCGAGCGCGAATTGCGGATTTGACCGATAACCGGCAAATTTCCAAAGGTGAGACGGCGAACGAAGAAATCGAGACGGCTTATAATCAGCTTTCCGGCGAACAAATCGAAGTTTTAAAAAACAAATACGCGGCAACTCATCTGGTCAGTCGCACCGTTTATTCTTATCCTGTTATATTTGAAACGGAAACATACAAAGTCTACCGATTACCCTAAAAGGAGTTTTACAAATTATGGACGCGATTGAAGAAAAACCGCCGCTTCGGTGTGCGGAGTGCGACCGTGAAAAAACGCACTACAACATTTTTCTCAGCCCGACCAACGAAGAAAAAGTCGTCTGCTGGGAATGTTTGCAACGGACGGAAAAAGGCTTTAACGCCAAACGCGGCTTCCGGCGCGAAGGGCGGCACGGCGATATTCCGAGGTGAAAACAGAAGGCAGAAGGCAGGAAGCAGAAGTCGAAAGCCAGTTAGATTCGAGATACGCAGATTAAAATTGAAATCTTACACTGCTGACTGCAACTGCCGACTGCCTTCTGCCTTCCGCCAACTGCCTTCTGCCAACTGCCGACTGCCTTCTGCCTTCCGCCTTCTGTTTTCACCTCGGAATATCGCCGTGCCGCCCTTCGCGCCGGAAGCCGCGTTTGGCGT
>JAJAYR010000285.1 GCA_026786155.1 Pyrinomonadaceae bacterium | reverse complement strand
ACCGATGAGGTTTCAACTATTTCGGCGTTCGCCGTTTTCTCTTCATTTTCCATTTTCCATTTTCCATTTTCCATTTCTTTTTCCATTATTTCGTTCATAACTTTTGTTTTATCAAGGCGCGGGAAAACGGCTTGCGTTTCGCCGATTTTCGTTCCCGTCGCTAATTCTCCGTAGATTAAAGTTTCAGGATTGATGGCGGCAATATAGTCGCTCAAACCGATTTGCGCGTAAATTTTTTGCGTCGCTTCGGGCATTACCGGAAACAGCAAAACGCCCAGCCAGCGCAGAGTTTCGGTGGCGCGATAAAGAACGGCGTTTAATGTTTCCGCTTGATTTTTGTCTTTGACGAGTTCCCACGGCTTCGCGTCGGAAATCATTTTGTCAATGCGGGCGATGACTGACCAGACAATTTCCAAGCCTTGCGAAAACTCGTAGTTGTCGAATCTTCGGACAAATTCATTGCGGGCGTTTTCCAGAACCGAAACTAATTCCTGCTCGTCGGCGTTGATTCCGGCGCGTTTAGCGTTCAGATAATTCGACTCTCGAATTTTCCCGTTCGGAACTTCGCCGCCGCGATATTTTGTAATCATCGAAAGCGTCCGCGATGAAAGATTGCCCAAACCGCTCGCCAAATCCGCATTTGCGCGGTCAATCAAGTTTTCGTAACCGAATTTTCCGTCCTGCCCGAAAACCATTTCGCGCAGAACGAAATAGCGAATCGCGTCGGTTTGAAAATGTTTGTGCAAAACGTCGAGTTCGATGGCGTTGCCGAGCGTTTTGCCCATTTTGCGCCCGTCCGCGTCAAGCCACATTCCGTGCGCGTAGACTAATTTCGGCAGTTCGAGGTTTGTCGCCTTCAAAAACGAAAACCAATAAACCGTATGAAACCGCAAAATATCTTTGCCGACCAGATGCGTCGCGTTCTGCCAGTATCGTTCAAAACCGACGGATTTTCTTTCATCATTGCCGTAACCGATTGCCGTGATGTAGTTTGAAAGCGCGTCGAGCCAGACATACATCACATGATTCGCGTCGTCGGGAACGGGAACGCCCCAACTGACCGATTTTTTCTCGCGCGAAATTGATAAATCCTGCAAACCGCTTTTGATAAACGAAACGACTTCGTTTTTACGCCCTTCGGGACGAATCAAAATCGGATTATTTTTAATCGTTTCGAGCAAAAATTCGTCGTAATCCGACAACCGGAAAAAATAGCTTTCTTCGGAAACTCTGTCTAAAAATCGCTCGTGAATCAGACAACGCGGAACTTCTTCACCTATCCGAAGTTCGTATTCGGTTTCGGTTTTAAATTCCGCGCAGTTCGGGCAAAACCACGCTTCGTAAAAATCTTTGTAAATCGTTTCGTTTCCTTTCGGCGTTTTATTTTTCGCAATTTCGCGCCACAAATTCTGCACTGCTTCGTAGTGAAACGGCTCGGTCGTCCGCATAAAAACGTCGTAATCGGTCAATCCGAATTCGGCAAACATTTCTTTATAACGGCTTGCCACGAAATCAACCTGCTCTTTCGGAGTTCGCTTGTTTTGTTCGGCGACGCGCTGAATGTTCACGCCGTGTTCATCCGTTCCAGTGAGAAAATAAACGTCGAAGCCGCGCTGTTTTTTGTGTTTCGCCACAACATCGGCAACCGTCGTCGTGTAGAGATGTCCGAGATGCGGCAAACTGTTGGCGTAATAAATCGGCGTTGTAATATAAAAAGTTTTTTCCATTAAAATAATTTCGTAAAGCCTTCCCGCTGAAAATGCGTGTCGTTGGTCAGTATTTCCGCGATTCCGAATTCGCGCATCGCGTTCATCGAAATGCAGTCGGTTAAACTGTAACCTTTATCGAGACGGCTTTTATAAAATTGGAGAGCTTTGAGAAAATCTTCGTGACGATGTTGTAAAACGAGAACATTTTCATCAGCCAGCAATGCTTCAATTGAAGCCACGACAAATTTTTTGATTTCCGGTCGGTATTCGCTGAAATAATTCAGAACCTCGATTAAAACACTCTCGGTCGTTACGATTTCGGAACTGCCGATTTTCCCCAAGGCTTTTTCAGCCGCCGTTGTCCATTGATCGTTTTCCTTCAAGTAAGCCACCCAATAACTCGTGTCGGCAAATGTTTGTTTCATTATTTTTTCTTCGGCGACCCGTAAAGATAATGATCGTGATTGAGCGAGCCGTCAGTCGGATAGCCTTCCCAAACGTCGGCGGGCAAACTTTTTCTCAATTCTTCGATTACTTCGATAAATTTGCGTTTTTTAGTGGTTTCTTCATTTGCCGCATTTTTCGATTTCTCCGCATCTGCGCCTTCGCTGATTTGTTTGGCGTAAGCGAGAACTTCGCGCTGTTTCTCTTCCGGCAAAACGCGAATTGTTTCGATAACCTGCTGTTCGATTGTTTGATTCATAATTCAAAACCGCTCCTTCAATTGACTGTTTTAGAGATTATTCAAGGTCAAAATCTTTGCCTGATACTTTAAAAAATTCGGGTCTTCCGTAACAATCGTCAGATTCCCGACATCGGCTTGTGAAATTAATAATCTGTCGAACGGGTCTTTGTGAATAGGCGGCAAATTATGAACGCGCAAAACGTGCTGAATTTCAATCGGCAAATGCCTGAATCCGGCGCGTCTGATGCGGTCGGGAACCCAAATTTCGGGAACTTCGGGAATTTTTAATTTACCGATTCCGTATTTTATCGAAATTTCCCAAGCCGTAGCGTGCGATACATAAATTTCGTTGTCGAAAGTATTCTGCAAAAAATCGTGCGCCCTTTTTTTAATCCGCTGCGGTTCTAAAAAAAACCAGAGAAAGATGTGTGTGTCAATTAAAACTTTCATCATCTTCTCCGTAAAAAGCCGCCATCAAATCGTCTGGCAAAACGTCGAAATCGTCGGCAATCCAGCCTTTGCCCGCGTCCATTCCGAAACAGTCTTCTTTTTCGTCGCGCACGGGAACGAGCCGCACGAGCGGTTTGCCCGCTTTGGCAATCACGACTTCTTCGCCGTTTAAGGCTTGCTCAATGAGTTTGCTCAAGTTCGTTTTCGCTTCGTGAACATTTGCTTTCGTCATAATTTCACCTCTCGGAAACAGATTATCGCACAAGTTAGCTAATCAATTCAACCAATCAAAAAAGGCAAAAGCAATCGGCAGAATTTCGCCTTTCACTTTTGCCTTTTCACCTTTTATCTTTGACTTATTTCCGATTCGGCTGCGCCTTGGCAAATTCGTCCGATTGTTTATAAGCGGGCATTTTCGCCGCGTTTGAAACTTTCAAACCGATTGCCAAACTCACTTCGAGATTTTGGACGAGTCCGTCGTAACGCCAGTTTTCATTGAAATTATCCGACGGCTGATGATAATGCAGCGCGTTAAATTCTTCAAACCTTTTTTGTGCCGCGTTTTTATCCTGCCCGACATAATTCGTGCCGCTTCTGATGCTTAAAGAAGGAACGCCGACTTTGGCAAACGGAAAATGGTCGGAGCGGTAAAATGAACCTTGTTCGGGGCGTTCGTCAACGGCGAACGTCATCGCGCGTTCCTGCAAAACCGCGTTGACGATTGGTTCGAGCGACGAGCGTTCCGCGCCGAGTGCGCCGTAATCGGTTGTCAAACCGTAGAAATTCGCGCCGTCGTGATTGATGTTGGCGGCGGTTTTGGCGAGCGGAAAAACCGGATTCTTGGCATACCATTCCGCGCCGAGCAAGCCTTGTTCTTCGGCGGTCGGGAAAAAATAAACCTGCGAGCGTTTCGGCTGTTCGGCTTTCGGAAGTTTGGCAATCACCTCGGCAATCGCCAGAATCGAAGCGCAGCCTGAAGCGTTATCGAGTGCGCCGTTGTAGATTTTATCGCCGTTTTTGTCAGGTTCGCCGATGCCGAGATGGTCCCAGTGCGCCGAATAAACGACGTATTCGTTTTTCAGTTTCTTGTCGCCGCCTTCCCAAACGCCGATGACATTATTTGAATCTAATTTTTTAGTTTCGCTCTGCACGTCGAGTTTCGCTTTCAAATCTAAATTCACCGGCTGAAAATCGCGCGATTTGGCTTTCTCGCGCATTTCGTCGAGATTTTTTCCGGCTTGCGTGAAGATTTTTCGCGCCGTGTCTTCGGTCATCCACGAACGAAAATTTAGAAAAGGAGTTTTGTCTTCCGGCGTTCGGGCGACATCAAAACGCCAACTGCCGTTTGAAGTGCGGACGACGTTCCAGCCGTAACCGGCGGAATCGGTCGTGTGAATCAAAATCACGCCCGCCGCGCCCATTCGCGCTGCCTGCTCGAATTTGTATGTCCAACGTCCGTAATATGTCAGCCCTTTGCCGCCGAAAAAATTCGGCTCTTCGGTCGTCGCGGGCGGATCGTTGACCATCATCACGAGAATTTTGCCTTTATAAGCCGTCGCGTTTCCTTTAAAGTCGTTCCATTTTTGTTCCGGCGCATCAATTCCGTAACCGACGAAAACCAAATCGGCAGCGAGTTTTACATTGGCGATTTGCGCTCCGGTCGAACCGACGAAATCGTCGCCGAATTTATATTGCTGCCCGCCGACATCTAAAACCGTCTGCGGATTCGTCTTGACGGCAACGAGCGAAACGGGTTGAAAATACGACCCGTTATTCGCCGGTTTGACACCGATTCTTTTGAGTTCGTCGGCGATATACTGCGCCGCCGCTTCGCCGCTTTTACTGCCCGGAGCGCGTCCTTCAAATTTATCGTCGGACAGATATTTGGTATTCGATTTAATTTTCGCTTCGTCAAACAAATTCGTATATTTGCCCTTGGTCTGCGCGAAATTCGCCGAACAAACGGCAAAAACCAAAAGACCTGTCAGAAAACCTTGTTTCATAATGTTATTTTTCATTTAAGTTTCGGGAAAATTTTCGTCGTAAATGATTTCAGCGTTTCGCAAATCGTTGACCAGCGCGGTCGCCTCTTCAGCTTTATCGGCGTGAACTCTGATTTTGATGCCGCCGACGGCGGGCGCGAGCAGATTGAAAATTCCGACGATGTTTTCATCTTCGAGATAAACTTCAAAACCTTCGGCTTCAAGTTGATTTCGCAAAAACTCCGCCTCGACCACATCGTAACTCGTCGCAATTGTAACCAATTCTAAACTCATAATTTTCAACCTTTTGTCAGCTTATCAATTCTATAAAATCAAACGGTCAACGGATTAACGGTTTTCAGTTTTGAGAATCGCGCAAAATCACGGTCGGTGGTTGCCAAGATCGCGCCGTGTTCGATTGCCAGAGCCGCCAGATGCGCGTCCATCATCATTGCACCAATAGTTTGTCCTTCAATAATCAAATTGGTGAAAATTTCCCAATGTTTATCGGTTGGCATTAAAATTCTTACCTGCGGCTGTGCCAACCAATCTTCAACGATTTCAATTGCTTCGCTGAGGGTAAAAGGCAGCGGGAATAATTTTGGATTCGTCGAAATTCTTAAAAAAGCGGTGATAACCTGCCAACTCAACCCAAAGATTTCCGGCGACGAAAATCTTTCTTCCAGCCATTCTTTCGCCCGCTCGTGCTGCGGCGCACTTTCGTTGTAAGCATACAAAAGAAGATTTGCGTCGGCAGCTTTCACTTGTTTATTCCTTCGACCTGCTCGATAAGTTCGCCGATATTGTCATAATTCAATCCTTTAACAATTCCGAGCGGACGGCTGCGAACACGAAAATTGTTGTTTTTCATTAAGTCCTTTTCGGCAAGCAGTCCGAGCCGCAGAGTTTCGTTAACAATATCTTTAAAAGTTTTATCTGCCGAACTTTTCAGTTTGGCTTTTAGCTTGGTCGAAACATCGTCGTCAATCGTTAGTGT
>JAJAYR010000284.1 GCA_026786155.1 Pyrinomonadaceae bacterium | reverse complement strand
TATTATAAACGATTTCAAAGAAACGAAAAAGGCGTTTCGGTCAATAATATTAAGGCTCATCACATTCAATCGTCTTTGTTTTACTGAACAGTTTCCTGAATTCCTTCTCGTCACGCTCATAATCACTTTCGCGGTCAATCAGCGCGTTGACGCAGTTCCACCACCCGAACGACATCACTTCCATCTGCGCGTATCGGAATTTTTCGGGCGATGCGGATTGTTCGTCGAAGAGACTTTTGATCCGATTCGGGTCGCTGTTATTAACCCGCGTTTGTTCGTTGACCGACTGCCACGCCGCGAGCAGTTCGCCGCCGCCGCGTTCCAGCGGTTCGGCGTATTTCGTGACACACGCGCCCGCAAATTTCACGTCTTTTAACCGCGACGGATTTTTGTAACCGAGAATCGAAGCCCTCGAAAGCTGATAAACCTGTTCCAACTCCTTCAAATGCTTTTGCCGCAAGGTTTCCCAATATGCCGTTTTGACGATGTTCAGACGCTTCAGCGTGTTCGTCCGCGCCGCATATTCCGCGTCGAGCGTTTCGACGCGCAACGCTTCGATTCGTTTAAAATCGCCCGGTGTCGGATCAATCGTGTTCGGAAAAAAATCGAGCGTGAACAGTTTTCGCGTATCATTCAACTGCGCGACGGTATATTTCTTCGCGTCGTAAACGCTTTCAAACAGACACGTTTCATTTCCCCAACGAAACTTTTTCGCCTGCGCGAACGCCGTCGAACTGGTCAAAATTAAAACTACCGCCAATAAAATCCGCATCACTTTCCCGTCTCCTTCGTTTATTTCCGATCTGTCGTTCAGATTCTTTATACTCCGACGCTTCTCAAATCCCAAGCTGATATTACGCAAAAGCAGTTAAATCTGGTGTTTGCAGTAATTTATAGGCACTATTTTACTAAAAGCAGATTATACATTATTTTGATGTGAAAAAAAACTAAGTGTTGAAATAACACGACTTATATAGCTAGACATATTTATTTTTCTCAGTATTGAGTATCTACTTTTACCATAAAAAGTTATGCAAGTTGTCGAATTTACAACACTTATCCATCGCTGCGTAATATCAGCCCAAGATATTTCACCTTGAAACGGCGCAAAAAACTCTTAAAATAAGTTTCCGGGAATGTTAAAGCCGCCAAAAATCTTCTTACAAAGTAAATTTCTGTCCGGTCAATTTCTGAACCGATCAGTAATGACTTTTTACATTAAGCAGGTAAGCAAAAGTTTCAAGGTATTTTGCTTTGTTCAGAGTCCAAACTTTAGTTTGCGTTTTCGCCGCGCTTCGCTGGCGGAAGACACGCTCAAGCGTGGACTCTGAACAAAGCAAAATGCTTCACTACTTTTGCTTGGGTGCTTAGTTCTCAAAACTATCGAACCGAAGGCAGAAACCGGCGCGTGAGCAAAGATTCCGACACGTTCGACAGTTGTCCACTTGCTCAAGCGCGGGTTTCTGCCTTTGGGTTGAGTTGCTGTAATCTTTAGTTTATGCCGCCGCCTTCAATTTTAACCGTAAAGTTCGATGCCGATTCGTTCGGCTTTTTTGATTTATTGAGACGTAAACACTTCCCGCCGGAGCGCAATTTCTTAGCGGCGCACATCACCTTGTTTCATCATTTGCCGGGCGAAGAAATTGAACATATCGAAGATGAGTTGATGCGAATTTGCGCGGATTACGAAGCGTTTGAACTGCACTTTCCGGCATTGCGTTTTTTGGGCAAAGGAACGGCGGCGGAAATCGAATCGGCGGAGTTGATAAAACTGCGTTCGACGCTTGCCGCTCGTTGGGAACAATGGCTGACCGCGCAGGATAAGCAAAAATTCAAACCACATATTACGATTCAAAACAAAGTCGCGCCGGACGAAGCGCGGCGATTATTTGAAGCGATGCGGGCAAGTTGGGAAGCGAAAACCGGAAACGCCGTCGGTTTGCAATTGTGGCATTACAAAGGCGGACCGTGGGAATTGGCGAATGAATTTACATTTGGAAACGCGGCGCACGAATAAGGCGTTCAGAGTTCAAACTGCGGAACGCCGTTTGCTTCTTGGCGCGGAAACACGCTGAAGCGTGGACTCTGAACGCCGAAAAATCTTTTAGAAATCAGCCGAATAATCGCGTGTGGGCGACGGACAATCGGCGGTTTCTAAAATTTCGCCGTGCCGCGAAAGCGCGGTTCGCGCCGCGTAACGCGACCAGTTCCACGAACGAAAATCGGTTTCCGCTTCAGTCTGATTAAAACGGTTCGAGAGTTTATTTTTGACCGTGCATTGCTGTTCAAAATTCATCGCCGACAGATTTTCCAGCAAAACCGGCACGGCATCGTCGCTCAAATTTGAATTGTAACGCGCGTCGAAACTGCGCCCCTCGTGCATCAGGCGAATGTTCGTGCGAACGATAAAATCGTCGGGACTGACGACGTGCAGAGTTCCCAGAATGAAAACCGCCGACCACAACGCGCCCCACGCGAATTTTTCCCGCGCACCGCGCAAAACCGTCAGCGCGAACCACGCGAAAACCAGCGCGAGCCAAATCATCACGACCATCGGGTAAAATCGAATCGTCGTCAAACCGTAGCCGAGATTTCCCGTCAGCAAAAACAGTCGCTGCGCCGCCGAAATCATAATCACGAACAGCAGTCCGATTTGCATTCCGGCTAAAACGCGGTAGATTTTTTCGTTGACCGGCGAATTCTTCCGCAGAAGCCAGTGCGAAACGAGCAGAATCGGCAGAACGAGCGCGGCGACCGTTACCAATTCACCGAAGCCGCGCCGCGCATATTCGGCGAGTTTGAAGTCGGGCGTGTTCTGCACCAAATCCATTCCGCCGAACAGATACGGAATCTGCACGATAACGAAACTTAAAAAAAGCAGATTTATCAAACCGAGAATGAGCGAAATTTCAATCGCGCCGAGCGTCAAAGCGTTCGGCATCAGCGAATTGTCGAAGTTTCGCCAATCCCAATTCTTCTTTTCGTCCTTTGGTTTTTCTTCTTTTTTCTTTTCGTCTTTGACATCTTCTTTAATTTCTTCGGTGATGCTTAAGGTCAGAGGCTTTATCGCGTCTCTGCCTTCGAGCAGAGTTTCCGCCGCGTCCTTTGAAAAACTTTCAACGAGCGAGCCGCGCAAATATCCGGCGACAATCCACGACAGAAATCCGGCTAACGCGATGTGTCCGAACAAGACTTCGGGACGAATGTTAAAAGTTCGCTCGACGATGCCTTGAAAAACCGCGTCCGCCGCGACAAACAAACCGCCGAACACGAGCAGCAGCGGCGCGGCAATCGCCAATCCGCGCAAAACCGCAATCAGATGTTTCGACCAGCCCGTCTGCGGAATCGTTTTCCATTTAATATCGTCAAACAGCAGAAAAAATGGCGCGAACGCCGCGTTCATTCCCGACCAAAACGCCGCGCCGCCGTAATGAATCGCGCCCGCCAGTTTCGCGTTTATCTTCAGCACCGACAAGGTCAGCAGAGCCAGCATCGTCAAAACCGCCAGCGTGTCGAAAATCCTCAACTCCATCGAGTCGCGCCAGACGAACATTGCCGCGAAGAAAACGAGCGCGGCGTGTAAAGCAATCGTCGGCGCGTTTAAAAGTTTGCTTCGACGGCGCAGAGTCAGCATCACCATCGCCGCGACCAACGCCCCGACGAACAGCAAAACATTCAAGCCCCACGGCGTTTCACGCAGCAGAACGTCGCCCAAAATACCGAGCAGCACCGCCGCTTCCAAAATCTCTAAACCTGTTTTCGTTTTTTCGTTCATAAAATTATTGCTCAAAAAGTTTAATTCCAAGTTTAACCTTTTGCCGGGAATATATTTAGAAGGAAAGCCACCGCCGCCATTGTGGTTTTCCACATAATTTATCGGCAGGTGTTCGCGCTTAATTTTTCGCCGTTTCATTATTCGCTTCCAGTTTGAAAAAATTTCGTTGGTGCCAGATGCTGTCCTCGTCATCAACTAAAATCGCTTCAATCGCGTGGTCAACGCCGTAACCTTCGCGGATGTCGAG
>JAJAYR010000283.1 GCA_026786155.1 Pyrinomonadaceae bacterium | reverse complement strand
GAGCAAAGTAGTTCTTCCTGCTTGAGTTCGTCGCGTCCCGTAACGGTGTAATAATCGAGATTGCACACTTCGAAGAGCGCGTCGGAGAAAACGGTTTTGCCCGAACCCGGATTGCCGCAAGCGAGAAGCGCGAAACCGGAAAGCAGAGATTGACAGAAATCGCTGAAATTTCCTTCGTCCGGGATGTAGCCGGTCGCGCACATAAGCGCGTAAAGTTTATCTGCGCGCCCTTCTCTCACCATTTGGCGCGGATTGATTTTCGGTTTGTCGGGATTGCTCGGCAGCATATTTATTTACCTTCCTCAATCGCTTTTATCGCCAGGGCGCGAAACTGCGGCGACATTTTCAAAAGTGCCGCGCGGAGTTTGTCGGGGTCGTCAGTCGCCAGCACTTCCGCCATTTCCGATTCGCCCAAATTCACTCCGGGAATTTGATTATTCGTATTTGCGAGTTTTTCAAACTCGTCGTCGCCTTCGCGTTGTTCGGCGGGCAAATCCGTGATTAAAACGTAGGCTTCAGTTCCGGCACGCACCATCACAAAACTGTTTTCCTGCGTATCGCCGCGAATGATAGACGACACTTCGCCTTGCAGTCCGCCGTTTCCATTTAAGACGACTGCCCCGCCGCGCCCGCTGCCGCCGCGAGCCGCCAGAACACCCGCGGCTTGCCCGCCCGCTTCGCGCAAACCTGAGAGGAAACGCGCTCCCCAACTCTTGATTGATTTTCGTGTCCCGATTGCGCCCGATGCGCCGTCAATGCCTAAAACTTCGCCCTCGAATTTGACGAGCTTGCCTGATTTCGCATCAATTGCTCCCGTTGCCGAAATGAAAGCTCGGTTATATTCGCTTCCGCGAAGTCTGCCGACGATAATAGTTCCCGCCGGATATGAAAATCCATCTTTTTTGACACTTCGGACCAGCTCCATTCGCACCAAGCCGCCCGCGCCGCGCAAAGTGTAAATCGCGCCGAGAAAACGCACGGGCAGCAAGCTGCCGAAAGTCGGAACATTAGCGTTTTGGTTTGTCGAAATACGGCGCACCGAAAAATTGCCCGAATTCGTTGGAGAGTTTTGACGGTTGGAATTGTTTTTATCGAAAACCCCGCCGAAAAATACCGAGCGCGCTGGAGTCCCGCCGTCGGATTTGTCCGAAAGAGTCAAGCCGCCGTTATTATTCGCCTTCGGTTGAAGAACAGAGTTCATCGGAGCAACTTCCCCATTCAGAAAGTTCGGTTGAGTATTGACGAAGCCTTGCGGAATCGACTGCGAATTGCGAATTTGATTTTGCCGCTGGTTCGATTTGACGCTTCCCGTTTCGTCGGGTAGAACAATCATATTTCCCGTTGTTTCATTGTTCGGCTTTCCGCTGGTTTTATCGCCGGTAGTTAGCTTCAAATCTTGTTCCGTCGCGGCGTTCGGATTCGTCGAAGCGTCGGAGATTACCGGCGCATCTTTATTGTTGCTCGTCTCGTTTGCGACCAAAGCCAATGCGGTTTTCAGTTTTTCGTCGCCGCTCGTTGTCGCCCTTGTCGAACTCACGCCGCTCGTTTTTTGATTGCGGTCAACGGCGACGCGCGACGGCGGCGCGAAAAACCCGAAGCCGAAAGCCCAGCTGACAAAGAGAACGAACAACGCGAAGCCAGTGCCGAAGATGCTGAGAAACATCAGCGATTTGCGACGCCTTGCGCTTCGAAGGTTTTTCGCTTCGCGCTCGTCCGCGAGACTTCCGGGCGAGGCATCGGTTTCATCCAGAATAAGTTCTTCGGCTGCTTCGTCGGCGTTTGTAATTTCATCAAAACTTTCCGCCTCAATAAGAAATTCATTCCGCGCGGCGAGTTCCGATTCATCCGCGTCGAGCGCAGGCGGAATGACGACGGGAACGCTCTGTTGTTTGCTGTTCATTTGTTACCACCTTCCTTTTTATCAAGCTGCGTTGCCGCCCGTGCGACGACGGGCGTGTCGGCGGCGCGGTCGTGAGCGGCGGAAACGAGCAGCTTTTGATTCGCACCCAAAATCGGGTTTTCAAAAACGACGGCGTAATAGACAGTCGCGCCAGCGGGAATAGCACCTTGCAGGGCGGTCGTCTCCACATATTTTCTTTCGAGCCTTTCAAGCTGCAAGCTGTTTCCCGATTTATCAACGGTTTGAATTTGGATTTCCGGCATTTCGTCGAGCAGGCGCAAGCCGTCGGTCGTTTCGTTTTTAACGGCGACGATCAAGAGCCGTTGCCGGTCGTCAATTTCGACGATTTTCGCGGTCGAGAGACTCAAACCTTTGACGGCTGATGACCAAGCCGCGAATTTTTCTTTCGGCGATTTGATTGCATCCGCTAATTTTTTATTCACTTGGCGCGTCAACTGCGCTCCGGTTTTCATTTTTGACTTGGAAGCGTTTTGCGCGTCCTTTTTGTTCCCCGCGTTTCCGGCAGCGATTTCGACGAAGGCTGTCGGCTGTAAATTCGCGTCCGGCAAATCGCCGTCGTTTGAAAGATTGCCGGTCATCAGCAACGAGTTGGCGCGGGTTTGTTTTAACGGCTTCGGCGTTTCGTCATCGCCCAAATTTACTTTCAAACCGGCGGCTTGACGGGCGGCGACGACTTCCGAAATGTTGTAGTTCAAGACGCAACGATGCGCGTTGGAGTGAATGTCTGGGGCAGGAACAATTTCCAGCACGATGACCAGACCGGACTTCATCTGCATCGTGATTGTCGCCGACAATTCTTTTTGTCCTGAAGCCGCACCGGTCGAAAAACCTTCGCCCGGATAAAGCGTGATCGAGCGGTCGGTTTCCTTTGTTGGCGATTGAAACACGGTGACGAGTTTCGGGTTTCCCTCGTGGATATAATAAATCCGGTCAATCGCCGGAAATTCGACGACCGAAACCGCATTTTGCGCCAAGCCCAATCGAATGACTGTCGGCTGTTTCGGATTCACCGACACGCTCGCTTCGCCCGTCAAATAATCGGCTTCGGCGCGATTAACGACCGTAATTGCGGCAGCGTTATTATTTACAACGCCGCCGGTTTTTTCTTTTTGGGCAACGTCGCCGACTGAGTTTTTAACTTGCGGCTTAACCGAGGAGATTTTCGCTGTTCTCAGCCGTTTAGGAATTCTCTTTTGCGCCGAGACGTTTCCGACGGCGCAGAAAAAACCTAAGAAAATGGCGAGGCTCAGGCAACAAACTCGCGCCGTGCGCCGCCCGCAAAATTTTTCAGTGTGAATCAAATTTGGTTTCATCATTGTTTTGGTTTTTGGCGCGCCTGTTAAAATCCGCGCGTCTTTTCAGGATTTTCTAAACTTTTAAAAAATTATTGTTTCTCGCCCGTTGCCGTTTCGCCCGCGCGGTTCCGGCTGCTCGTTCCCGAATTGTTTTCCGAGATATTGGCGGTGCGCTCGTCAGAGAGCAGCAGGAGCGGGGATTGCTTTGTGCCGTCAACCGCTTCAGAGCGATATTTTTGAACATAAAAGACGGTGCGATAATTGTTGTCGTTTCTGGCAGGCGAAGTCGGCGAGTCCATCATCAAAAATTTGACTTTGATTTGAGTTTGTTCTTAGACGCTCGCGCCTTCGCGGACG
>JAJAYR010000282.1 GCA_026786155.1 Pyrinomonadaceae bacterium | reverse complement strand
CGTCCGCGAAGGTTACGCGATGCTGCGGTTTTTCATTATCGAACCACGAGCGTTCGGTTTCGCCGTAATCTTTTCTGCCCAAAGCATAGGATTCATTGACGTTGGCTTCGCTCGAACCCATCATAAAACTGCCCGCCGGAAGATATACGAATTCCATTTCAATCGAATTTTTCCGCACGGCAAATTTGCTGGCGGCTGAAACGGAGGCGGATTTGATTTTCGTTTTCGCCGTTCGCGTCGCTGCCGCTTTCGGTGTTTCCGCTTTCGGCGTAATCGTCTTCTTTGAAGACGGCGGCGCAGATTCTTCCGGCTCTGCTTTTATCGTTTCCGTTTTTTCAGTTTCCGTTTTAGCAATTTCCGTTTTCTCCGGTTCGACGTTGTTTCCCCGCGCTTCGAGTTGGCTCAGTTTGATTCGCGCCGTCGAAGCATTTGCGCCGCCCGGAAAATCCTTCTAATAGCTTTGCACCTGCGCTTTGTCGCTCGTCGCTTTTATCAAATTCCAGGCAATCTGCTCAAGCCGAATTTTCGCTTTTGCCGCATTTGCGCCGCTCGGAAATTCTCCTAAAAAATCGCGGAAATCCTGCGCGTTCGTGCTGTTTTTGACCAAATTCCAACCGTCCCGCTCAACCGTCGCGGCATCTTTTTCCACAATTTCCGGCTCGGCTTAATTGGCTTTCACGACCGGCGAAGGCAGAACAGGATTTTCAACAGCCGCTCCCGCGAAGTAAAAGTCGCTGTAATTAGGTCCCTCTTTATATGGTATTTGCAGTTGTTTGGATTTTTCCGCCACTCTCCGCGAAACCACTTTTGCCATAACGTCAAATTCCAGATTCGGTTTTTTGATGTTTTCGAGCAGGGCTTCGGTGAAAAGCCCGTTTCTGCCCGCGCCGTCCGAGGCGGCTTTACCGGGCTGGGTCGCATAAAATAAAATCGTTCCGGTCGGCGCGACGATTTTTCCTATCCCGTCGCCGGAACTGGCGGCGCGGAATTCACTCCATTCTTTGGCGAACGGATTGTTTCGGCAAGCGTCGAGAATAATGATGTTCATATCAGCTCCTGCCGTATCGAATTTAGCCAACACCTGACCGATATTAATAGCTGAATCGTTAATTTCATCTTCTCTGGGAATATCGGCATCAACGGGAACCAGATAATTTTGTCCGTTAGATTGAACACCGTGTCCGGCGTAGAAAAAAAGTCCGACTCCTTTTTGACTGTTCAATTTATCGCCGAATTCCCGAATCTTCGTCATCATTTGCTTTCTGTTCTGGTCAATGCCGCTGATGACCTCAAAGCCCAATGCCTGAAGCGCGACCGTCATATCCGTCGCATCGGCTGAAGAATTTTTCAGTTTGTCAATATTTTCATAATTGGCATTACCGATGACGAGAGCTAAACGCGCCGGTTGTTTGTTTGTTTTTTCCTTCATCGTCAGTTGACGCGACGGCGGCGGCGGTTGTTCGGTGGTTTGGGCATTTGCCGACAGCGGCAACAGTGCCAGGGTGATTGACAGCAGAGCGAAAAAACTCGTGGCTCGAAGCGCGAGTTTGTTTTTGAAGAGTGAATTTTTCATAAAGAGTAAAGCTCCCAAAAAAAGAAAACACGATTGCGGAAGCTGATGTTTTCAGACTTAGATTAACAAACAGAGACTTGCCGAAGCACGGACGATTGACTTATTTTAAGTGGAATAATTTTACTCCAAAAACGATTGTTACGTCAATAACGACGGTTACAATTTTTATATTTGCCGAAAATGAACTTCCACTTTTGAAGACCAGCGTCAACGATGTTCGAGCTGAATGAGATATGCCACCGAATCGCCTTCAAATTCAACCGTCGTAATTTTTTTATCAACCTCTTTCTCCGCGTTCGTCTTGTTTTTGGCAGCGTTTTCCAAATAACTTTTCAGTTTGTTTCGCGTTTCGGCGGCGATTACTACACCTTTATTTTTAAAAGCGTCGGCGCGGGCAGCTTCGGCGGCTTCGGGTTGTTCCCGACTCCAAACAATCCAGAATTTTTCCGTTCCGGGATTTCCGTCAAATTGGCTCTGACTCGTTTCATATCGCCGGTTTGCCGAAACTTCCGCCTTGCCGTCGTTGCTTTTCGGCGTTGGAAATTGAATTTTCAGAACCGTTTTGCCGTTTTCATCCAAGCCTTCGGCGAAGGCGTAAAAATAACCGTCGTCGGGCAGCGAAAAATACAATTTAAATCTGTAATCGTTCTCGAAAATTTCCTGTCCGCTCGATTGAAACGGTTCTTGAAACGGTTTTTTGTCGCGCATTTTCTGCACCGAAAGAAAATAACTCAAACTTCGCAGATTCTTTGTCGCCGTCGGCGCGGACGTTTCCGTTTTCAGCGTTTCCGTCTTCGGCGGTTCAATTTTTTTCGCCGTAATTTCCAACAAATTTCGCAACGCCAGCCAGCCGCCGAAACTGCTTAAAACTAAAAATACCAATGCCAGACCGAGATAAATCGGGAGTTTCGATTTTAGTCGCGGCAAATTGTTTTTCGCTTCGGCAAACGGATTTTTGGTTGGCGGCAAAGTAGTTTCGCTTTTTGTGACAGCCGCCATCGAAACCGGCTCTCTTTCGACGGTCGGAAATAAAACCGCTTCATTTTTCGTTTCGCCGCCGGACGTTACAAACGACTCGCTTTTTGATTCAACCGGCGGCGAAAACGATTGAGGCAAAAAAATCGCTGTTTGCTTGATTGACGAATTGGAAACACTAACCGCCGCATTCGATTCGGGCGGAATAGTGATGGTCGGCAGGTCGGCGATTGGCGGCGAAGATTCGGCGGCTGACAGATTTTTTAACGTCCGGCGCAATTCCTTCGCCGTCTGAAAACGCTTGTCCGGCTCGATTTCCAGACAGCGATTGATTATTTGCGCCAACTCAAAAGAAACTTCCGGGTTGATGTTCCCGCACGGCGGCAGCGGGTCGGGTTTGCCAGACCACAGCGAAAAAGCGCGAATCGTCGCCGTCGCTCGGTCAGGCAAATGCGCGGTCAAAAGATGATAAAGCGTCGCGCCGAGACCGTAAATATCGCTGCGCTCGTCGGTTTTTCGCTGTAAGAAAGTTTCCAGATGCGGCGAATCGAGCGACCGCAGCAGCAGAAAAGAATTCGGGTCAACGCGCAAAACCTGTTCGAGCGGCGCGTAGAACGGCGTAAATCCGGTGAGACTCTGCCCGCCGAACTGCGACAAATTCATTTCTTCGAGGTTCCCTTTCGCCGTGCCGAAATCGAGCAGATAAATTTTGCCGCTTTCGTCAATTTTGATGTTGTCCGGTTTGATGTCGCGGTGATAAATCAAAAACGAATGCAGATATTCGAGCGCGTCAAGGACTTTATCGGCGATTCGCAAAGTTTCTTCGACCGAAAAATGATTGCCTTTTTTCAGACTCGCCGCCAAATCTTCGCCGGAAACGTATTCCATCACGATAAAATTCGCGCCGTTTTCCCGAAAGCAATTCGTAACTTTCGGCAAATTCGGATGCGACAGATTGTAAAGCAAATCGGCTTCCAGCCGGAAGGATTTCGTCGCCTGTTCGTTGTTGAGCGTAATCTGCTTGATGGCAACTTGATTATTGCCCGAAAAGCGCGTGTCGGTCGCCAGATAAACCGCGCCGAAACCGCCGCTGCCGATTTCCCTTTCGAGCAAATAACGTCCGTCTAATTTTTTACCGTCGGTCAGCATAAAAAGATGGTGGATTATTTGAAGACCGAGCGCAATTAAAGATAAGTTCAATCAAGATTTAACCATTCGCAATAGATTATAGATGACAGATAATAGATGAGAGATTCGGACGGCGATTTTATCTTTCAGCTATCAGTTATCAACTATTATCTTTCATCTACTCCGAATGGTTTTTCAATTACGTTTGTACTTCAAATTATTTCTGACTCGCGTTCAGGCGAAACGGCACGAGCATCGTTTGATTTTTCGGCAGTCTGACGCTATAGACCGTCTGCGGCGACGGTTCGGCGAGGCGCAGAGCGCGGGTTTTAACGGTTACGGCTTCGGCTTCCATCCCGGTGTAAGCGATGCCTTCGCCGTCTTCGGCATCATAAACGTCAACGGTCGCGCTCCAATCGTCGAGCCATTTGTTTAATAATTTTTCCGACACCGACTGCATCTGCAAGCCGATTTTGATGTTCGGGAGTTTGGTCGGCGAGATAATGACATAAATTTCTTCGCCCGCGTAATCTGGTCGGCTCGGTTTAATCTCGAAATAAGACATTACATCATTGTGCGGCGGAACTTCGATCAAAGTTCCCCGCGTAACGCGATTGTCGCCGCCGCGAGTTTTAAGCGTCGGAAAAATCAGATTGGCTTGAGCGGGCGTTCCGTCGGTGTAGAATTCGCGGTTCACGACATATAAATAGCCGGTGCGCGGCGATTCGATGGTGAACCGAACGCGGTCGTCCTTTTTGAAATTCGTCGTCGAATCAACCCGTTCCGCCGTCCAGTATTCGCGGCGCGAGCCGTTTTCGACGGGAAAAACCGGCGCGTCTTCCTCGTCGGATTTAGCGGGGCGCAGCCGCCAGAAGGTTACGCCGAGTTTTTCGACGACAAAAACCGGCTTCGTTTTTTTCCCGCGTCTGACCGTGTTCGGCGCAGCGACGCGACTCGCGTTACCCATTTATATTTCCGTTTCACGCTGCCCAGAGCGGCGATGCTTTTTCGCCGTTTGGCTGATTTCGGCGCGTTGGCGTTATTTGAATTGGTAAAAGCGGTTTTCGGACGCTGCGTTTGAAAATCGAGCGAACTTATCGAACGACTCGGCGGCGGCGGTTCATCGTCCTGCGCGAATGAAACATTGACCGCTAAAAGTAAAAACGCGGCGGCTAAAATTATTTTTGAGGCTGAAATTAGTCTTTGCATATTGAATTGTATTGAAATAAATGTTTGAATCGCCGTTACTTCCACAAAACGACAATCCAAATTTCGCTTGAATCTTTTGTAAAGTCAGCGCGACGGCGTTATTCACATTTGAATAACCGTCCGTTTAAAGGTGATAAAATTACAACACCTTTGACTTAAAATAATGTTCCCTGCAATGCAAACTCAGACTTTACAAGAAAGCGCAGAATCAATCCGTATGAGTTTCAGCAGGCTATCCAGATGTTTGAAATGCCATACATTTTAAGCGCAAACTTCCCCGACTGTCAATTATTTAAACGCAATGATTTAATAAAAATGGTGAATTACTTCCCTTTTACCGCATCAAAAGGTAACATCAATACTTCGTATATATTATGAGCAAACGCATTATTGAAAGCTATCGAAAGAAACTCGCGGGCGAGGAAGGCGTAATCGTCAAACACGGAGCGCAGCTTCGCATCGCGCTGTGTTATCCGAACACGCACGCCGTCGGGATGGCGAATCTCGGACTGCACACGATGTATGAACTTTTTAACAAGATTCCCGAAGTTTCCTGCGAGCGCGTTTTCCTGCCCGACGCGGAAGAAATGCGCGAATACGAAAAATCGCACACGTCGCTTTTGTCCTTAGAAACACAAACGCCGATTAAAAATTTCGATGTCGTCGCCTTTTCGATTTCGTTTGAAACCGATTATCTGAATATGGCGAAAATGCTGCAAATGTCGCAGATTCCCGTCTGGTCGAAAGACCGAAATCACTTTCACCCGCTCGTCGTGATGGGCGGCGCGGCTTCATTTCTCAATCCTGAACCAATTGCCGATTTCACCGACATCATCGCCGTCGGCGAAGGCGAAATTTTGGCTTTTCAATTAGTTGACGCGATTTTCGAGAACGAAACGAAGGACGAAATTCTTTTGAGTTTAGCCCGAATCGGACGCGGATTTTATATTCCGTCGCTGTATGACGTGATTTACAACGCGGACGGCACGGTTTTCGATTACGTTCCCAAAGAAACAGGCGTTCCCAAACGAGTTGGACGCGCTCTCGCCGCCAACAACCCGAAAGAAGGAACGCTGCGCCGCGCTATCAAACGAAACGAAGTCGAAGTTATAGATTTCTTGATGAATCAGGACGTTTTCGCGCCTTCGACCGCCGTCTGGTCGCCGGGCGCAGAGATGGGCGATAGACTTTTAATCGAAATTTCACGCGGCTGTTCGCAAGGCTGTCGTTTCTGTTGGGCAGGCTACAATTATTATCCGCCGCGTGTCGTTCCGGCGCGAGATATTCTGGCGAAAGCGGCGCAATGGCGCAGCAAAACCAACAAAATCGGTTTAGTGTCAACCGCCGTCTGCGACCATCCCGAAATTTCCACGATTTTGAGCGAACTGCGAAAGATGGAATATAAAATTACCGTCTCATCGTTGCGGCTTGACCAGATTTCCGAAGAATTGTTAGACGCGCTCGTCGAATCGAACGACCAGCAAATCGCCGTCGCGCCCGAAACCGGCTCAGACCGTCTGCGCCGCGTCATCAACAAAAATTTGACGAACGACGAAATCGTGGACATTTGCGGCGCAGTATTTGATAGAGGAATGCTCACCATCAAACTTTATCTGATGGTCGGTTTGCCAACCGAAACGCAGGAAGATTTGGAAGAAATGATTGTGCTGGTCGAACGCATTAAAGATAGAATGCTCGTCGCCGGAAAGCGGTTCGGACGCGCCGGAAAAATTATTCCGTCGCTCAACGGACTCGTGCCGAAACCGAACACGCCGTTTCAATGGGACGCGGTGTGCGATGAAAAGGAGTTGAAAAATCGTCTGAAATGGGTTTCCAAAAACTTAGCGCGAATCCCGAACGTCGAAGTCCGCGCGATGTCGGCGCGTATCGCTCACGAACAGGCGTTATTTTCATCGGGCGACCGAACAATTTCGAGAGTCATCGAAGCGGCGGCGCGTTTGAAAGGAAATTTGAACGACGCTCTGCGCGAAACCGGCATTGACCCGAAATTTCACACTTCGCGCAATCGTTCCTACGACGAATTTCTGCCGTGGTCAATCGTTGATTCGGGTTTGTCGTTTGAATTTTTGAAAACCGAACACGAAAAATCGCAAGAATCTTTATCGAGCAAACCGTGTCCGGCGGTCGAAAAATGCACGACCTGCGGCGTTTGCCCGACGACGTGGCTGGCAAATGCTCCCGTCGGTTTGGTGCAATTGCAAAGTTTGCGAAAACCGCGCAGTCTGGCGGTCGCCGTTTAATTTTACTTTAGCAAAAAGCCGGTCGGCGTGGCGGTGTGGTCGAATTGATAATTATAAGTGTAAATGCCGAACGGCAGAATCGGGACGGCTTTTGAATAAGCGACGTGCGCCGTTACGCCTTCTTTGCCCGGTTTGACTTCATAAACCACATTCGGCGGAAGTCCGTTGGCGGCAATCGCTTTGAGCAATCTTCCTTTGACCATATCAACCGGCTGCACACCCGGCGGAACCGCCATTCCCTGCAAAATCGCCGTTTGCATATCCTGCTTGAAACCCTGTCCTTGATACGCTGTCGGGACGTAATTAAAACCGGCGTGTCCGACCAAAAACAGGACTGCCAAAACCGCGACCATTTTCACGCCCGCGCCGCCGCGTTCGGATTTTTTGTTATTTTGTTTATCTTTCATTTTCGATAAATTCCTCTCACCAAAAACTTTTTAAGAGTCTGTCTATGGCTGTAAAACTTTTTTGAGCGTTTCGTCTATTATCTTCGGTGAAATTTCTCTGTCGTCAACGATTTTCGGCTTGCCGATGTCTTCTAAAAGAATCCATTGCAGCGATTTGCCGATATTTTTTTTGTCGAAGGCAAAGGTCTCGGAAACTGTTTTGAGGTTGATGTCGCTCGCGTCGGGAAGTTTTCCCAAGCGCCGCAAAACATCGTTCAACAAGTCTAGCTTATTATTATCAAACATTTCAAGTGTTTTCGATAATTCGGCGGCAAATAAAATTCCGTAGCCGACAGCTTCGCCGTGTTTGAAGCGTTTGTAATCGGTAACTTTTTCGAGCGCGTGCGCCAGCGTATGTCCGAAGTTTAAGATTTTACGAGATTTACCGTCGCGGCGGGCAGCATCTTCGCGTTCGTCCTGCTGGACGATTTCTGCTTTGAAGGCGACTTGTGCGGTGATGAGTTTTTCGATTTCAGAAATAAAATCGTCGTCGAAAAAATACTTTTTAAATTTATTCGGCGGGAATTTTTTCAAAAATTCGGCGGTCTGCGTGAAAAGTTTTTCGTTTGAAATCGCGCCTTGCTTGACGGCTTCGCAAAATCCGGCGGTTAATTCGCGGCGCGGCAGAGTCTGCAAAACGGCGATGTCAATCAAAACGCCGTGCGGCTGATGAAATGCGCCGACCAAGTTTTTGCCGAATTCGGTATTCACGCCGGTTTTGCCGCCGACCGACGAATCAATCATCGCCAGCAGCGTCGTCGGAATCTGCAAAAAAGCCGTGCCGCGCTGAAAAACCGCCGCCGCGAATCCCGCCAAATCGCCGACTACGCCGCCGCCGAGCGCGACGACGGCATCAGTGCGTTTTATCTGATTTTCGCTGAAAAATTTAAGAACTTTTTCGAGCGTTCGCAGACTTTTATATCTTTCGCCGTCGTTCATCAAAAAAACGACGACTTCAAAATTCGCACTTTCAAGACTATTTTTGACCGTTTCGCCGTAAAGCCCGAAAACTTTGGCGTTGGAAATGAGCGCAATTTTTTTCGTCTGTTTTGAAAGACAATTTCGCGCCCATTCGCCGCTGTTTTCAAGCAAATTATCGCCGATTGCAATGTCGTATTCGTGCGAATCGTCGGACAAACTAACCGTAACTTTATTATTTTTCATTGTTCGAGGTTAGCTCAAATTCAGAAGTTACGCAGTTGAAAAAAAGACGAAAACGATGTTCATCGAGCGGGCGGATTTTCTTTGCCAAACAGCGAACAGTTGATAGTGAACAGCGAACAATGCGGCGAGAGCGCACCCGTTCGCTGTTCGCTATCAACTGTTCGCTATCAAACGGGAAAATGCCGTTTCAATTATTAACTTTATTTCAACGGCGTAACTTTTAATTTGTCGGATTTGTTGATAGCGGAAAGAAATTGGGGTTTAAAAATTAAGAGCAGATGAAGCAACGTGGAAGTGTGCCGCATCTGCCAATTCGTGATTACTGTCCTCACCCCAGCAACCACTTGAAACGGAGGCTCCACCTACCGTTTCAGTTAAGACAAATATACATTCTTTTTTTAAGACTTGGCAAGCGAGACGAAGACTTTTTATTTTTTAACCGAGATTTTTTTTGATAATGTTCGCCAAACCGTTCGCCTGCGCTTCGATTTCAACTTGTCGTTCGCCTTCAATCATTACCCGCGCCAGATTTTCCGTTCCCGAATAGCGCAGCAGCAACCGACCTTTACCGCCGAGTTCGTGATTGATTTTTTGCGCGGCTTCGGCTATTTCGGCGACCGCTTCAAACGGCTGTTTTTCGCGGACTTTGACGTTGACGAGAATTTGCGGAAACTGCGTAAAACCGTCGTGCATCTGCGAGAGAGTTTTATCGTTTGAACGGACGGCTTCGAGCAGGAAAAGCGTCGTCAGCATTCCGTCGCCGACCAGACTGTGATGCGGAAAAATAATATGTCCCGACTGTTCGCCGCCGACGGCTGACGCGGTTTCGAGCAGTTCGGCTAAAACGTATTTGTCGCCGACATCGGTTCGCAGAAGTTTGATATTTTTTCGATTCAGGGCGATTTCCAGACCGATATTACTCATTACGGTTGCAACGACCGTTTGATTATTCAGTTTGCCTGCGGCTTGCAGACGGTTCGCCATAATCCACAAAACCGCGTCGCCGTCCACTAAATTTCCTTTTTCATCAACGAACAAAGCGCGGTCAGCATCGCCGTCAAACGCCACGCCGAAATCGGCTTTTTCCTCTAAAACCTTTTTTTGCAGATTATTCAAATGAAGCGAACCGCAATCGTCGTTGATATTTTTGCCGTCCGGTTGATTGTTGATAATGACGACTTCCGCGCCGAATTTCCCGAACAGCGTCGGCGCGAGATGCGAAGCCGCGCCGTTCGCGCAGTCAATCACCATCTTAAAATTTTCAAGCGCAAGATTTTCAAATTCGCCCACTAAATAATCCAAATAAGCCGTTTGATATTCCGCAACCTTCAAATCACCCGCCGACTGCTGATTGCCTTCTGCCAACTGCCTTCCGCTAAAAATATCCTTCTCAATTTCCCTCTCCGTCGCTTCGTCGAGCTTTTTCCCGGTCGGCAGAAAGATTTTGATGCCGTTGTCGGCAAACGGATTATGCGACGCGCTGATGACGATTCCGGCATCGAAGTCGAATTTTTTGGTTAGAAAAGCGATGCCCGGCGTGGTGATAACTTCCGCCGATTCGCAAACCGCGCCTTCCGAATTCGCACCCGCGCAGAACGATTGTTCAATCCACGCGCCCGATTCGCGCGTGTCGCGCCCAAGAATAAATCGCGGTTCGCGTCCGAGTTTTTCCGTCAACCGCCGCGCCAGCGACGCGCCGATGACGGCGACTGTTTCCTCATCTAACGGAAACGCGCCCGCTTCGCCGCGTATCCCGTCCGTGCCAAAAAGTTTTTTCATAAATTCCGTAACAAGAGATTTTAGTTATATCGCAAAAGCCACCGTCATCACAAATTCGGCGCACCAATAATCGTTCGTTGTGAAAACCATAAACTTTTCTAGGCACGTTTGACAACCTTTCGTCTTTAAAGCGAATCTTTAAACAGCGCAGACCTAAAATCTGTTTCGGTTTATAATAGAATCTGATCGGCAATCAAACCTTAAATTTCGATTCTTCTGAAAAGTGTTATGAAAAAAACCGTTTTACTCGTCTTTTTCGCCTTCGTTTATTCGGCAGCGAATGTTTTTTCGCAAACCGTTTCGCCGTCGCCGACACCGACCGTCGTGCCGCGTTTGATTATCACCGACGCGCCGACTCCGAAACCGCGTCCGATTCAAACGCCGGTTCAATCACCGAATCAGACACAAATTTATCCGTCGCCTTCGCCGACTCCGCGCCCCGCGCCGACATTTTATAAACCGTTGAGTTACGCGCAAATCAAAAGGGAAATCGCCGAAGCCAAACGGCAGATGCTTTCGCGTCCGATGCCGACGGCGATGTCTGATTCTTTTTTGACGACCGATGTCATTCGCATCGCTTTTTACGATTACAAAACGGCGAACATTGATTACGTCGTGATGATGAAAACCGCGTTTCTCGATAAAAAGAACACGGAATTTACGACGACCACGACGAGCGGCAAAATCGTCACGGTGAAAAACCTTCGCGCTAACGGCGTGAACACGCCCGTTTTGGTGATTGATGCCGAAAACAAAGCGCATCTGCCTTTGCTCGTGCAGTATCCGGTCGAACGCGACGGCAAATTTTACGAAATGGCGTTTTATATGTCCACGCATCCGGGTATCGTAACGCCGGAAGTCGTCAACGCCGGTCGAATTTACGTTCGCAATATCATTGATTTGGCGCGAACCAACTTGCAGAAAAAAGGCATTTACGTGTCCCCTCAGATAACCGATATGGCGGAACGCCTGAGCATCGTCGAACACGTTGACCACCAGCGTTTCAAAAACGAATATCACCCGACTATCTACAACGACATTTTCGCGCTTTACGCTTTGAACGAAGGTCAGACGTATCGTTATTCGGTCAGCACGGCGGGCGCGGGCGGAATGGTGCAGATGATTCCGTGGACTTATAATATGATTCGCCAGCGTTATCCGAGCTTCAATCTGATGCCGGATTTCGTCGAAGGAATGCGAAATCACCCGAACGCCGCGACCGCGATGCTGCTTTATATGCAGATGACGTGGAGCGATATAACGTCGAGCGAAACGGTTAACAAAGCGCTCGCCGAAGGCATTGCGACACCGGCGGAATTGATGTCGGCGGGTTATAATTCCAATCCGTCAAAACTCGCCGGATATATCAGACGCGGCGGCGCGAACTGGAAAAATCTGATTCCGCGCGAAACGAAAATCTATCTGCTCATCAACGCTTCGATGGACAAATATGTGCCGTATATTCCGCGCACGAAGTAGATTGAAGGCGGGCAATTTTTTTAACAGGATAGACAGGATTTTCAGGATTAGCAATCGAAAGATTTTATCCTGTCTATCCTGTCTATCCTGTTTAATGTTCGCCCGTGTTCTGTAATGTCCTTTTGATGTAATATAAATCGTATGCAAGAACGTCTGCAAAAATTAATCGCGCAAGCCGGAATCGCCTCGCGCCGCGCCGCCGAACAATTGATAAAGGCGGGCGAAGTTACCGTCAACGGCGAAATCATCACGGAACTCGGCACGAAAGCCGACGCGGAAACCGACCACATCAAAGTCGGCGGCAAACTCATCAACTCGAAAATCGCCGCCCGCGAAACGGTCTACGTTTTGCTGAACAAACCGAAAGGCTACCTGTCGAGCGCGGCTGACCCCGAAGGCAGAAAGCTCGTTACCGATTTAGTGCCGCCGAAATTAGGCAAACTGCACCCCGTTGGACGGCTCGACTACAACACCGAAGGCTTGATAATTTTAACGAACGACGGCAAATACACCAACCTCGTCGCGTCGTCGAAAACCGTCCCGAAAGTTTATGATGTCAAAGTCAAAGGCTTGCCGAACGCCAACGCGATCAATAAATTACGGCGCGGCGTGATTCTCGAAGACGGTTTTAGAACCGCGCCCGCCGAAATTAAAGAATTAAAACACACCGAAAGCAACGGCTGGTACGAAGTTACATTGCTCGAAGGACACAACCAGCAAATCCGCAAAATGTTCGATTCGGTCGGTCATTCGGTCGTCAAACTCAAACGCATCTCTATCGGACACGTCAAAGACAACCGCATCGCCGTCGGCGCGTATCGCCTGCTCGACGAGGACGAAGTTAAGTAATTTACGACACCGAAACCTGTTAAAAAATAAGTCAATACGCGGACGGATGTTGACTCGATTCAGTTAATTTTTTGAATTTTGTAATGCTGTCTTTCTTCCAAGCCCAACTTTAGCAAATCATTTTTGATGTTATCGGTGAAGTTTTCGGTAGCCTCTTTCACGCCGATTTTCATTTCTGCATTGTCAATCGCTAAAGCGGCGTAGTCTTGGTCTGACAAACAATAATTGATATAAATTTTTTCGCCGTTATTTATTTTGTCTTTATTTGCTAAAGAAAAGTTGTCGGCTATCCGTTCGTGCAAAGCCGACTCGGCAAAAATCTTCTCAATTAAAAAATCGCTGCCCGATTGTTTTATGTTTTCGTGAATATATTTTTCGGTGATCTGATTTTCTTTTGAAATATAATTGAATAGTTCCGCCCTATTATTGTATTGCAAAGGAAGTATCGTCAATCCTTTTGATTTTTCCTGCACGATTAAATTTCTGGGAATATCGGCGTTGAACTGTGTCAGTAAGATTGCCTGAAATTTCACTTTGAATTTGTTGGGCAGATTATTTTTGATTTCTTCTTTCAGTCTTGTGTGAAGCGTTTTTATTTGGTCAATTCCGTGTTTTGCGCCTTTTTCAGTCTTGCCTTTCATCTCAATTATTGTGCAGAGACACAAATCTTTTTTAACGTATAAAACCATATAATCCGGCTTGATTTCGTCATTTCTGAACAGAGAGTCTTTTCTTCTGTCCGTATTAAATAGCAAACAAATCGAATCGTCATTTTCTTTGAGATTGATCTGGAACTTCACGCCGCTTTCCGCCGGAACGCTTTTATTTTTGCAGAGGCAGAAAACCAGCAGATTTTCAAGAAAGGTAAAAGTTTCCCAATCTAATTTGTTCTTCTTTCTGCTCAGAATATCGGCGGGATTTTTACTTTGCTTTTTCTTCTTCGCCATTTGAGGATTTTTCCTTCTGCTCGTAGATTTCAAAAAACTTTTGTTGAATATCCGCCGAAACGTCGCTCAGAGTGTCCCAGCGAATGCCGTAATCTTTATCGTGCAAATCGTGAAGTTCTTGATGTTTGCCCGTTTTATCGAGCCGCATCTCATAGGCACTGACATCTTCGGGTTTGAGAAAAGGAGCATGTAAAATAAATTGTGTAACTGTTCATTAAAAATCAACCTAAAATAGTGAGGTAAAAATGAACAGCACACAAGAAGAGAAATTGAAATTCTTAGCCGGAGAACTGGCTCAAGATATAAAAACCGGCGAAGATTTAAGTGCTTTGTCCGCCAGGTTAGTGAAATTGACCGTTGAAGCGGCACTGTCCGCCGAGTTAGAAAACCATCTCGGTTATCCGCGTCACGCTTTAATTGGACATCACAGCGGGAATAGTCGTAACGGGACTTCGCCGAAGATTTTGAAAGGCAATCACGGTGAGATTCACATTGAAACTCCGCGCGACCGGCTGGGAACTTTTGAGCCGGAAATTATCAAAAAAGGTCAGACGCGAATCACCGGGATGGATGAACAGATTCTGTGTCTGTATGCCAAAGGGCTGTCAACCAGAGATATTGTCGAAGCCTTTCGGGAAATGTATGGCGCGGAAGTGTCAGCCGGATTGGTTTCGCAAGTGACCAACGCGGTGCTTGAGCCAGTCAAAGAATGGCAGGCTCGACCGCTGGATGAAGTTTATCCGATTGTCTATTTAGATTGTCTGGTTTTAAAGATTCGCCAGGATAAACGAGTAATCAAAAAAGCCATCTATTTGGCATTAGGCGTGAACTTAGAAGGACACAAAGAGTTGTTGGGAATGTGGATTTCCGAGAATGAGGGAGCCAAGTTTTGGCTAGGGGTTCTGACGGAACTGAAAAATCGGGGATTAGAGCAAATCCTGATTGCCTGTGTTGACGGCTTGAGCGGATTTCCCGAAGCCGTCGAAGTTGTTTATCCACACGCCAAAGTGCAGTTGTGTATCATTCATCAGGTCAGAAATTCTCTGCGTTATGTGTCGTGGAAAGATTACAAAGCGGTCACGGCTGATTTGAAAAGCATTTATCGCTCGGCAACTGAGGATGAAGCTCTCGCGGAGTTGGAGAAATTCGGCGAAAAGTGGGATGAGAAATACCCGAAAATAGCGAACTCGTGGAAAACTCATTGGCTCAATTTGCGGACAATTTTTGACTATCCAGCGGAAATCCGTAAGGCTATCTATACGACCAATGCGATTGAATCGTTAAATTCGGTGATCAGAAAAGCGACGAAAAAGAGGAAAGTATTCCCGACCGATGAATCAGCCTTGAAGGTCATCTATTTGGCAACGCAGGCTGCCGCTGCCAAATGGACGATGCCGATTCAAAACTGGAAACAGGCAATGAACCGATTCGCCATTGAGTTTGAGGAGCAACTGACTCCTTATTTGTAAAAAGACAGTTACACAATCTGCTTTACAATCTCATTTTTTCACAAAAACAATTACCCATTCTGACGCGCTGATAGTCAAATCATCCTTTATTTTGAGTTTTCAAACAGCTTCTAAGATTTCTTCCTGCGGTTTTACGGCTTGCTTATGGTCGTCCCAGCCGTATCGCTCGCTAGTCGCTGCCTCCTCTCCTCTTGTTGCTGCATTTGTTCCCAAGATAACGGATGCTTCAACATTTCTTCGACCTCCCGCACTGCGTCCTCGTTCCTCTGCTTCATTAAGGCGTGTAATCGCAACGCTTCCGCGTTCGATTCCGATGCTGATATTTTCGAGTTCTTCATAATTTATATTCCCTTTCTCATCAAATAAATTTAACTCGTTTTCGTTAAATTGCCAATCCTTCGGTTTTCCCGCCGAATCACCGGCAGCCATTGCAAGCGGCGGATCGGTTTTTGAT
>JAJAYR010000281.1 GCA_026786155.1 Pyrinomonadaceae bacterium | reverse complement strand
GATTAAAATATCGAATTTGCCGGTTGTGTCGGTCAGGCGAAGCGGTTGATGAATAATCATCCGCAAGGCTTCGTTCGGAAAATAGTTTTCAAATCCGCGACGATTAACTTTGATGTCGCCGCTGCCCGGACGAAGATAAACCCGCGCCGTCGAGGTTTTTCTGCGTCCTGTTCCGTAATACTGAATGTCTGCCATTATTTTGGTTTCAGGTTTCAGGTTTCAGGTTTCAGGTTTCCGACTTGGAACTTTGAATCTGAAATTTGAAACCGATTTTCTTAAGTTGTTTCGATTTCGATTGATTCGGGTCGTTGGGCGATGTGCCGATGTTCGGTTTCGGCATAGACTTTCAGCTTTTTCGCCATTGCCTTGCCGAGTTTCGTTTTCGGAAGCATCCCTTTGACGGCAAGTTCGATCACGCGCTCCGGTTTATTTTTGAACATATCTTTGACCGAAGTTTCACGAAGTCCGCCCGGATAAAGCGTGTGATAACGATAAACCTTCTGCTCGTTTTTTGAACCTTTAAAAATCGCGTGTTTGGCGTTGATGACGATCACGTGGTCGCCCATATCCAAAAACGGCGTGTAAGCCGGGTTGTTTTTTCCCGTCAACATTCGCGCCACTTCCGTCGCCAAACGCCCGACGGTTTTGCCGTGCGCGTCCACCACGAACCATTTGCGGTTTTCCGCCAAACCCTTTCCGCTCGGAAAATAAGTACTCATAATAGTCTTGCCCTGTATAAATTTTCGCCAAAACGCGAACGGTTAGAATATCGAAAAAAGATTTTAGCGTCAAGCAACCAAAGGCTTTTTAGATGTTAAATCCGAATCTTCGTCCAGCTAAAATCAAACCGATGATGGTTTTCGCGTCTTCGATGCCGTCCTGTCGAATCGTTTCAAAAACTTGCGGGAACGTAAATCTTTTGACTTCAATCAATTCGTCGGCTTCCAACTTCTGCGCCGTTTCGGTCAAATCGGTCGCCAGAAAGACGAACATCTTTTCCGATAAAAAACCGGGCGAAACGTAAAATTCCGACAATTTTTCAATCTTTCTCGCGGTTACGCCGATTTCTTCTTCGAGTTCCCGTGCCGCGCCTGCTTTCGCGTCTTCGCCTGCTTGCAATGAACCGGCAGGAATTTCCCACAGATACTTTCCGGCGGCGTGGCGATATTGTTTGACGAGCGCGACGGTTTTGTCGGCAAAGACGGCAACAATCACCGCGCTGCCGTGGTGCGAAACGATTTCGCGTTCGTATTCGGTGTCGCCTTCGCGGATTTTATCGAGCGAGACATCGAAAATTTTGCCTTTGTAAATTTCCTTTGTTGAAATAATTTCGGGTTTCATTGTTAGTTGGTGTAAAAGAAATTTAACAGGATGGACAGGATTTACAGGATTATATGAAATTGATTTATCCTGTAAATCCTGTCCATCCTGTTGAATTTTCTATTTCTAAAATCAAGTTTCCTTCAAAAAATCGCGCACCCGTTTTACATCTTCCCAAACTTCGCGCTTCTTTGTCGGGTCGCGCAGCAAATATGCCGGATTGAACGTCGGCATCAACATTAAACCGTTGATTTCGTGAAATTCGCCGCGCACTTTGGAAATCGGCTGTTTCGTATTTAACAAAGATTTCGTCGGCGTGTTGCCTAACAATAAAACGACTTTCGGCTTGACGACGGCGAGTTCGCGCCAGACGAACGGCGTAAAAAATTTCATCAGTTCGGGCGTGATTTCGTCTCCGGCGGAAATATATTTGACGATATTGGTCAAATAAGTATTGGCGCGATTCAGACCGATGGAGGCTAAAATTCGATTCAATAAATCGCCCGTCGGACCTTGAAAAGGTTTTTCCGCGGCGGCATCGGGCGGACCGGGCGATTCGCCGACGACGGCAATTGTCGCGTTCACATCACCTTGCGAAAAAACGAAAAAACGATTCGCTAATTCGGGAATTGACTTGGCTTTGTCAATCATTTCCGCTTTGATTTCGCTGAGGGTTTCGTGCGGCGCATTTAATTCCCAACTGCCATTGAATAAATCATTTTGCATAAATTTCAGCCTTGTAATTTATTCAATTCGTCGCGCACTTTTTTCATATCTTCCCAGACTTCGCGCTTTTTCGACGGGTCGCGCAAAAGATACGCCGGGTGAAAAGTCGGCATCACTTTGACACCGAAATAATCTTGAAATTCGCCGCGCAGTTTCGAGATGCCGACTTTCGTTTCAAGCAGATTCTGACACGCCGTATTTCCCAAGACGACGATGACTTTCGGGCGCACGACCGCAATTTCGCGCAGCAGAAACGGCTTGCAGGTTTTGGCTTCGGGCAGCGTCGGCGCACGGTTTCCCGGCGGGCGACAGCGGTTGATGTTGCCGACGAAAACGTCTTCGCGTTTGAGTCCGATTGATTCAATAATTTTATTCAAAAGCTGTCCCGAACGCCCGACGAACGGAACGCCCTGCGCGTCTTCGTCCGCGCCCGGAGCTTCGCCGACGAACATCAAATCGGCGCGTAAATTTCCCGTGCTGTGGACGATTTTCGTCCGACCTTCGTGCAAAGGGCAGCGCGTGCAGTTGCCGATGTCGAGCCGAATATCTTCGATTGTTTCGCCCGCTTCGGGCAGCGTCGGTTTGACATCGCCGAACAAACCCGGCGTTTCTTCGGTTACGATAGTTTTTGGCATTTTAGATTCACTCGCTGGCTCGTCGGTTATCTTAGCGGCAAAAGAATTTCGCTTCGGCAGCGACGGCAAGCGCGACAGTTTGGTTGATTCAAGCAGACTCCGGCGCGATGAAATACCTTCGCTGCCGCTAATTTTAGGTTTCGCCGTTTCGATTTTCGGCAATTCAAAATCGGTCGGCACAAAACGCTCTAACTTTTCCTGTGAAATTGCCGATTGTTTATTATGATTTTTAATCGCCGCATTTTGCGTCCCGAATTTTGAAGCGTCAAATTCAGACAGTTCGACATTAAAACTTTCCGCGCCGAGTTCCTGCAAATACAAAATTTGCTCTTTTATATCAGCCAGCAATGTGGAAAATTCGCCGTTCATTTACCTTTTATCTTTTACCTTAATTTTATCACTTCGTCCAAGATTTTATCAGCCAATTCGCGTTTCGGCATCAGCGGCAGACTGATTTCGTTTTCGCGCGTAATAATCGTGGCGATATTCGTATCAGTATTAAATCCCGCGCCCGTTTGCGTAATGTCGTTGGCGACGACCAAATCGAGATTTTTTTTCGCCATTTTCGATTTGGCGTATTCGATGACCTCGTTCGTTTCCGCCGCAAAACCGACGACTAAAAGATTTTCGTGCCGATTCTGTGAAACATTTGATAAAATATCCGGCGTTTTTTCGAGTTCCAAAGTCAAAAAATCCTGATTCGTTTTCTTGATTTTGAAGTCGGCGACATTGCGCGGACGATAATCGGCAACCGCCGCCGCGCCGACGAAAATGGTTGCGTTCGGCAATTTTTCCATCACGGCGCGAAACATTTCTTCGGCGGAAATTGCCCTGATGACTTCGACGTTTTCCGGCGGTTCAACGCTCGTTACGCCGCACACGACCGTAACTTTCGCGCCGCGTTTCTGGGCGGCTTCGGCGACGGCGAAACCCATTTTGCCCGACGAATGATTCGAGATAAACCGCACCGGGTCAATCGCTTCGCGTGTGCCGCCGACGGTGATTAAAAGGCTTTCGCCTTTTAAGTCGAGAGTCGAGAGTGGAGAGTCG
>JAJAYR010000280.1 GCA_026786155.1 Pyrinomonadaceae bacterium | reverse complement strand
ACGACAAATCTACGCCGTCGGCGCGTTTGTATTTGACGAGTTTTTTCGTAATGCCGCGCAGTAGCGGCGCGGGGTCTTTAAACTCGGTCAACTGCTGATAAGCGAGTGCGGTGCAAATTTTCTGCGGCGGGCAAACTTGTCGCAGATAAAGATTCGGCGGGTCGAGCGGCGATTCTTTGCGCGTGATAAACTGCATCGCGTCCGCCGTTGTCAACGCCACGAAACTTTCAAACTCCGAATTTCCCGAACGCCAGATTTCCTGCGGCTTCAAATCCTTTAAACTCATTCGCCGCAAAAATGGTCGGTCGCCTTCGTTTGACGCGCCCAAACCCGTCAAAAAAATCTCGTCGCCGTTCTGCTGAATGACGCTGAAATTGTTCGGCAAGCGTTTCGTTACCGGCTGTCCGATGTCGTTGTAACGGTCGGCGGCGTTCAAATCGGAAATCAATTTCGGCGCGGAAGGATTGCGATAATCCGTCATAAACAAACGCCGATGACGCGAATCGCGGTTGAAATCGCTGAACAGCAGCAAGCCGTCGCGCTCGCCGAAACTGCTGCCCGCGTAACGCTGTCCGATTTTGATGAGTTCGGTCGGCGCGTTGGAAAACGGCGCGGCGATTTTCATCAATTTATCGCGGAAAGCGGCTTTCGTTTTCGGGTCGCCGCCGTCGAGTGCTTCCGCCCAAATCAACGTCGCCGATTCGGTCGGAATCCATTCGTAACTGCGCGGCGCGGTCGTTACGCCGT
The DNA here is from genome assembly GCA_026786155.1 of Pyrinomonadaceae bacterium. Lineage (GTDB taxonomy): Bacteria > Acidobacteriota > Blastocatellia > Pyrinomonadales > Pyrinomonadaceae. Next base: position 13,094 of record JAJAYR010000280.1, on the reverse strand, counting down.
TGACCGGAATGTTGTCCTGCGCCGGAACTTCGGCAACTTTATAAACTGATTTGCCGTTCAAATCCCAAACTTCGACGGTCGTCGGAAAATCGTTCGCCGTTAAAAGATACGAAAACGGGCGATGAACCCGCGCCGTCAAAATGTATTTCCCGTCCGGCGAAATGTCCATCGCATCGAAAATCGCCGGACTTCCGATTCCCTTGATGTTGCCGTCAAGATTGACGATTGCGAGTTGCGAAGTCGCGTAATAATCGAACAAACTCTCATCGTTCGGACTTTTCAGTAAATCCTGATAAGTCGGCAGCGAGCCTTTTTTGCCGGTCGTTTCCTGAATACTCGGCGCGGTCGGCATGATGTTTTGATAATTCGGCGCAGTTCCGCGTTTCGACGGAACGAGATTGACCATCAGAGATTTACCGTCGGGCATCCACGAATAACCGCCGAAAGCCGTGTTGACTTTGACGTTTTTCAACATCTTCGCCTTGCCGTCTGCCGTTTCGATAATCCACAATTCGATGCCATTCGGCGTGATGTTTCCCGCCGCGATGTATTTGCCGTCCGCGCTCCATTGCGGCGCAATAATTTTCGCTTCCGCAGGCAAATCAATCGCTGTTTCCTTGCCGTCGGCAATGTTTTTCAAAGTCAATTTGACCGCATACGCCTGACGATGCGAGCCGTTCGTATTCGGGTTGATTCGCAAACCGGCGAGCCGCAGCATCGGTTGGGAAAGTTCGGCAACCGAAGGATAAACGAGCGGTTCGAGCAGCAAGATTTTATCCTTCGCCGGACTGATTGAGGTTGACGGAATCGCCGGAGCGTTCAGCACGTCCATAATATCCTTCGGCGGTTTCTGATAAGTCGCCGTCTGCGCGAAAACTTGAGCGGTTAAAAATAAAACGAAAATAAAAAGGCTGAATTTCTTCATCTGTTTCTCCATAAATTAAAGGCTGTTATTTAAAAGCTATCTTAAAACTGATGTTACAGCCGCATTTTTGCGTAATATCAGTTAAAAGTAAAAGGCGAGCGTTCAGAGCAAACTTTAGTTCAGACTGCGAACGCGAACAACGATTTTTGAAACGACTTCTAATTCGATAACTGTTTTTTTTCATCTATCCGGTCTTCGACCATGGCGACTTTAACGCGCAGATTGTGCAAATCATCATTAAAAAGAACAAGGGATTTGTTGGTCTTCTGCATTTCGTTTTCTATTCTGGCTTGTCCGGCTTCGAGATTAATTTGACCTTGTTTGAGTTCCGCAACATTGGTTTTAAGTTCTGAAACATCAGTTTTAAGTTCTGAAACATCGGTTTTTAATCCGGTAACATCTCGCTGTAATTCCTGAATGCCGCCGACACATTTGGTGACCATACCGAAAAGCTGCTCGAATTGATTGTCTGTCATTTTGTTCGTCTCCAAAGGAATTTTATTTTAACACGGAAGCGAAAATTATTTTATCGAAGCCAATTGCTTCAAAACTTTCTCGGCGATGTGCGGAATAATATCGCGTTCGTTGGCAAAATTTTCGGTGAAAACGACCAGCACGAATTTCAAACCGGCGGGCGTTTCGACGTAGGCGGCATCGTGGCGCGTTTTGGAAGTCCAACCGGCTTTCGACCAGAGTTTCGCGTCGGTCAAATTTAATTTATGCAGCGCAATCGCCGTAAATCCGTGCGCCTGGTTGTCCGCGTCTTTGCTCGTGCCGCTGAAATCGCGGGTTAACAACTGCAACATTTGGTTGCTGCGTTCGCCTGAAACGAATTTGCCGATGGCGATTTCCGCCAGAAGCCGCGCCGTCGCGTCAGTCGTCAGCATATTTCGATTTTTGCCCGCGTTCCAAAACTGCCGCTCGCGTCCGTATAAATCTTCGCAGTAAGTTTTCTGGTTGACGTTGATTTTGTCGTAGCCGAGCGATTTGAAATAACGATTGACCGCATTGCGTTTGAAGGCGAAAGTTTCCAAATCTTTCGGCGCCAGTTCGCCGCCGTTCGGCGCGTCGGTCAAAACGTCTAAAACATAATGCGTCGCGTCGTTCGACGAATCAACAATCATATCCTTCACACCGCGTTCCAGTTCGGGCGTGAGTTTTTTGATTTTCCCATCTTCGAGCCATCGGTGAATCGCTGCCAGATAAAAAAGTTTGACGACGCTCGCCGGATAAATCTTTTGGTCGCCGCGCACACTCGCCGATTTCGGATTCTTCAAATCGCGCAAATCAATCAAAGTCGCCGCCACATCGTTCGGCGTAATCTTTTTCGCGGCAAATTCGGTCAGAGTTTCGCTCACGGCTTTTTCCAAAATCGTCTGTAAAAGCGGCGAAGATTTCAGCGCCAGCGGCTGATAATTTTTCGGCGGCGCGAGTTTGGCGGCACGAATTTTCTGCGCGTTGGTTTGAGCAAAAGCCGAACAAATTATTATCAAGCCGGAAAAAAGAAAGACTAATTTTTTCATTTGAAGATTCCGAAAACGATTGGCGTATTATTTGTTAAGCAAGTATAAAACAGTCGTTTCCCGAAACAAAATTGTGCTATGATTGCGCCGTGAGGTTGAAAGAACAATGAACATCGAAAGTCAGGAAACTCTTTTAGAAAAAAATGTCATTCTCGAAGCGATAAATTCGCTGCGTCAGGAAATGAACGGACGGTTTGATAAAATCGAAGCGCGTCTGACGACCGTTGAGAAAGACATCGAAGAAATTAAAAATTCGCAATTCAGCTTTGACGTGCGTTTGGAAAGAGTCGAAGGAATGGCGTATGAATCTTTGAGCATCGGTCATAATTTGCGGGCGGATGTCAAAATTCTACGCGCCGAAGTCGGTGCTTGGGCGAAAGATGTAATGCGTTTGGAAAAACAACCGGTATAAAAATTTTTTGCTCCGAAATGTTTTGCGACTTCGCCTTTCTCCGATTGAAAGGCGGAGTTTTTATTTTTTACAACCAATGAAAAATGAAAAATTAGTGCGCGGCATCAGTCGCTGGGATTTAACGGCGATTGCCGTCAACACGATTATCGGCGCGGGAATCTTCGGGCTGCCGTCGAAAGTAACGGCTTTAATCGGCGGTTACAGCTTATTGGCGTTCGTCGTCTGCGCGGTTATCGTCGGCTTTATCGTGCTGTGTTTCGCCGAAGTCGCCAGCCGTTTTACGGAGACGGGCGGAATGTATCTTTACGCCAGAGAAGCGTTCGGCGCGGTCGTCGGTTTTGAAGTCGGCTGGCTTTACTGGATTGTCCGCGTAACCACTTTTGCCGCTAACTGCAACCTTTTGCTCGCTTATTTAGGATTTTTTCTGCCGTCGGCGAACGAAGGCGTTTTGCGAATCGCGCTGATTAGTTCGGTAGTTTTAGTTTTGACGCTGGTCAATTTTCTCGGCGTGAAACAATCGGTAATTCTGACTAACATTTTTACCGTCGGCAAAATCGTGCCGCTGTTGATTTTCTCGGCGGTCGGATTATTTTTTATTCAGCCCGCCAATTTTTCATTCGATATTACGCCGACTTACGATTCGTTTTCGAGCGCGGTGCTGCTGTTAATTTACGCTTTCGTCGGTTTTGAAGCGGCGGTCATTCCGGCGGGCGAAACCAAAGACCCGCAGAAAAACGTGCCGTTCGCGCTTTTAACCGCACTCGGTTTCTGCGCCGTTTTGTTCATCGTTATTCAAATCGTTGCCATCGGAACGCTGCCCGAATTGGCGAAATCCGAAAGACCGCTGGCGGACGCGGCGGGAAAATTTATGGGCGCGTTCGGCGCGGCGTTCATCGCGGGCGGCGCGGTCGTTTCGATTTTGGGTAATTTGAACGGCGGATTCTTAGCGGCTTCGCGCCTCCCGTTTGGGATGGGTGAACAAAACGAACTGCCGCCAATTATCGGCGCAACGCACGCGCGATTTAAAACGCCCTACATTTCACTTTTGCTAACTTCGGTTGCGATGCTTTTTTTAACGATTCAGTCTTCGTTCATCTCGGCTTTGACGATTGCGACGATTACGCGGCTGATTGTTTATGCGACGACGTGCGCTTCGCTGCCGGTTTTCCGTCGAAAAACCGACGCGCCCGAAGCGAAATTCATCGCGCCGTTCGGAATTATCGCTTCGGTTTTGTCGCTGCTTTTAATAATCTGGCTGTTGACGAATGTTGATTTCAGGAAAGAAGGTGCAGCGATTTTAATCGCGGCGGCGGTCGGCTTAATCGTTTATTTCGCCCATCGGTTTTATCGAAATCGTTTTCTCGTAAATCAATCTTAGACCGTCGAGCATCAATGTTTCGTCAACAATCTCGATTCTCACGGAACTTTCGGCGATGATTTCGGCGAAACCGCCGGTCGCAATCACGCGCGGCATCTCGCCGAGTTCGTCAATCATCCGGCTGATAATTCCGTCAACCAAACCGACGTAACCGAAATAAATTCCCGACTGAATCGAACGAATCGTCGAACTGCCGATAACTTTTTCGGGCTTTCTGATTTCAACGCGCGGAAGTTTGGAAGTTTTGCGGGCAAGTGCGTCGGCGAGCAAACTCATTCCCGCCGCGATGATTCCGCCGAGATATTCGCCTCTCGAATTCACCGCGTCAATCGTCGTCGCCGTCCCGAAATCGCCGACGATACACGGTTTGCCGTATTTTTCGACCGCCGCAAAAGCCGCGATAATTCGGTCAACGCCGACGTTTTTCGGCGGATGATAATTTATCTTCAAGCCGAAATCGAATGTGTTATCAACGAAAACGGCTTCGAGATGGTGAAATTTTTCGGCGAATTTTCGATAAGCGTCGTTCAATTCGGGAACGACGGAAGAAATGACGACGGCGGAAAATTTTTGAGCCGAATAATTTTGAATCTGTAAATTTATTGCGTTGGCGTTGGCGGTGCGGACAGTCGGAATCGTGAAACGCGAGATGAGATTTGTCTGACTGAAAATACCGAATTTTGCGGCGGAATTGCCGATGTCAATTACTAAAAGAGTGGAGAGTGGAGAGTCGAGAGTCGAGAGTGGGGAGTCGAGAGATTGATATTACCTAAATTGTTTCTGCTGCTTTCACTCTCCATTCTCCACTCTCCACTTTGCCCTATCCTTGCAGCGGCAATCCGTTATAAACCACTTGCCAGCCGTTCTTCTTGCTGGTTCGCAAACTTTTCGTGAACCATTCCAGAGCCTTCGCCGGGTCGTCGTAAATCTGGACGGACGGATTTTGTTCGCGCGGGTCAACGCGGCAAATAGCGCCTCCGGCGGCGGCGGTTTTGATGCACAGCAGCGCGACCATATTATTTTTCGATAAAACAGCCGTTCGCATCTCAACACTGTCGAGTTCCTCTTCGTCGAAGTCTTCAAAATCTTCCAACTCGTCGGCGAATTCTTCAAATTCTAAATCTTCGGGGTCAAAATCAAATTCGTTTTTCATAGTTACTTGGAAATAAAATTGTAAAAATAAATGCTCTTTACAAACTACACTTTTGCAAGTAAAAACTCAATCGGATGCAAGTTTTGAGTTTAAACTTTAGTTTGTCCGTCGCGCTTCGCCGACGAAAACACGCTGAAGCGTGAACTCAAAACTTTAAAGATTTTCGTTATTAAAGAATTAAACTTTCCGCAAGCGTTCAACATCGCCCGCCTGCACGATTTTGATTTCGCCGTCGTCGGTTTCGACGCGCAGCGCACCGTTTTCTTCGATGCCGCGCGTCGTTCCGGCAAACGACTCATTCGCCAATTTCACCGACACGCGCTTGTCTGCAAAGTAAGACGAACGCGCTGCCCATTCGCGCCGAATCTTCCCCGCGCCGCCGTCATTTTCCAACATTTGATAAAAATACGCCAGCTTTTCAGTTAAACTTTCCAGCAGTTTTTCGACGTTCGGAGCTGCTCCCGTTTCTGCTTCGATGGAAGTCGCCGAATCTTTTAATTCGGGCGGAAAGTTTGACGATTTCAAATTTATTCCAATGCCGACGATGATTGCCGAGCCTTTCGGCGTTTCGGTCATCTCCGCCAGAATTCCGCTGATTTTTTTATCAAAGACGTGAACGTCGTTCGCCCATTTTATATCGGGTTTCAACTCGTAAAGTTCAGTCAGTACGTCAAAAACGGCAACGGCGGTCATTAAAGTTATCAGCGGCAAAAATTTATTTTCAATCTTCGGGCGCAAAACCAGACTGAAATAAAGTCCCGCGTCTTTTTCGGAAATCCAGACGCGCCCGTGCCGCCCGCGTCCCGCCGTCTGCCGTCGGGCGACGACGCACAAGCCTTCGTCCGCGCCGCGTCGGGCTTGATTTAAGGCTTCGGTGTTGGTCGAATCGAGCGAGTCGAATCGGAGAATCGTCAAGTTCATCGAAAATCAGACAGGTTTCCAAAGCGCGTTGGAATAGAATTTTTGACCGTCGAAAAAGTATTGTGAAACTTCAAAACCGCTCGTCTTCGCCAAATTCTCAATCATCGGCTGACTGTATTTTTGCGAGATTTCCATAAAAATCGGCTCCCAGTCGGCGAATTCAAATTGTCGGTTCAATACTTCGATTGAAACCGTCTGCGCTTTTCGACTGATGAGAAACGAACGCGCCGCGCCGTCAATCGGGTGATAAGTCGCGTAGTGCGAGAAATCCGGCACGGAAAAATTCGCGCCGAGTTCACGGTTGATTCGGGTCAGCAAATTCAGATTGAACTGCGCCGTTACGCCCTGTTTATCGTCGTAAGCCTGCCGGATTTGACGCGGGTTTTTCTGCAAATCGAAACCGACAAAAAGCAAATCGTTCGGATTCATCACTTCACGCAGACTTTTGAAAAAAACGACGGCTTGGTCGGCAGCAAAATTGCCGATGTTCGAGCCGAGAAACAAAATAATTTTCCGTCGGTCGAATTTAGATTTGAAGGTTTCCAGCGTCTGAAAATAATCGCCTTGTTCGGACTGAATCGAAAGAGTCGGAAATTTCGCCTGAAAATTTTCGGTCAGAAGGTTCAACGCCTCCGCTGAAATATCAATCGGAACGTATTTGAAGACGGCGTTTTGTTTGAGGAAAAAATCAACCAGCAGCGAAGTTTTCGAGCCGTCGCCCGCGCCGAGTTCGATTAAATCGAACCCGGCGGCGTTTTCCGCGAACGCCTCGAAAATCTGCCGCGTCTGCGTCGAAAAAATTTCCGTTTCCGCCCGCGTCAGATAGTATTCGGGCAGTTTCATAATCTCCAAAAACAAACGGCTGCCCTCGTCATCGTAAAAGTATTTTGACGAAAGAAACTTCGGCGTTCCCGACAGACCTTTCATAACATCGTCAGCGAAAGTATTTTGTTTGATGGCGGTTTGCATAGTTTCAGGTTTCAGGTTTCAGGTTCAAGGTTTCAGGTTTAATTTTGAACCTGAAACTTTGAACCTTGAACTTATTTAGCTAATCGAATTCCCGTAAATTGCCAGCGCAACGGCGCGTGAAAGAAATTGCGGTAAGTTCGGCGGCTGTGATTCGGCGGCGTGGCGACTGACGCGCCGCGGAGAACCATTTGATTAACCATAAATTTGCCGTTGTATTCGCCAATTGCGCCCGCCGCTTTGCTGAAATGCGGATACGGCAGATACGCCGAATTCGTCCATTCCCAACGCAGTCCCCAATCGAATTTGTCCGCCGCCGCTTCCCACTCAAACTCGGTCGGCAGACGCATCTTTTTCCATTCGGCAAACGCGCTCGCCTCGTAGAAAGAAACGTGGCAGACGGGCGCGTCTAACTTTAATTTTCGCAAACCGTCGAGCGTGAAATTAAACTGTTCGCCGCCGATTTTCTGCCAGTAAAGCGGCGCGGCGATTTCGTTTTGATTCACCCAATCGAAGCCTTCGGAATGCCAAAAACGGAAATCCGTGTAGCCGCCGTCTTCGATAAATTCGAGATATTCGGCGTTCGTTACGAGATTTTTCGCAATCGTAAAATCCTGCAAATAAACTCGGTGGCGCGACAATTCGTTGTCGAAGCAGAAGCCTTCGCCTTCAAACCCGATTTCGTGAATTCCGCCCGTAATTTCAATTGTTCCGCCCGACAATTCTTCGCCTCTTTCGACCAGCGCGAAGTCTTTTTTATAAACCGGATAAAGCGGATTGACGCTCAGAGTGTATTTGAAATCGGTCAGAAAAAGTTCCTGATGCTGCTGTTCGTGATTCAAACCCAAAACGATTAAATCACGCAATTCTTCCGACAAATTACCGGCGAGCAGTTCACACATTTTCTCGTCAACAAATCGCCGGTAGGCAAAAACTTCAGCCACCGTCGGGCGCGATAAATCGCCGCGATTATCGCGCCGTGTGCGTGTGCCGATTGAGTTGTAATAACTGTTGAAAAGAAAACCGAACTGCGAATTAAACTCTTGATATGCGGGAGCGAATTTCTTCAAAATCATCTCCTCGAAAAACCACGTCGTGTGCGCGATGTTCCATTTCGGCGGCGAAACGTCAACGGTCGGCTGCGGAATATAATCCTCCGTTTCGAGCGGTTCGCAAAGTTCCATCGTGTGGGCGCGAACCGTTTGAAATGCTTTCAACAAATCAATTTCGTCATCTTTTTGCGTTTGTATTGCTTGCATACTTTTATTAAATCAAATATGCGGGTGAAAGCAAAAATTATTCCAAAGACTTTAATTTAATTTTTCCGGTTGACGAATTATTTTTGTCCGATTGATTTTCAGCAACGACTCGCGGCAGATTTCCCGTAAATAATAATCTTCCGCGTTCAAATTTGCCCGTAAAACAGCCGTCGCTGCCGCGTCGCCGACTGCGCCGAGCGCGAACGCCGTTTCGCGTTTTGTGTCATCGGCTTCATTGGGATTTTGCAAAACGCGAATTAAAGTTTCGGTCGCCAATCGAAAAACCGGAAACTGCTCACTCAAATTCGGATATTTCGGCGTTTCGATTCGTTTGAATTCGTCGGACAGAAAGTTTTCGGGCGTAATAACTTTCGTTCCGCCGGTTTGAATAATCTGCGCGATTTGTCCGATTGAACGCGCCGCCGAACGTCGCCGGACATCTTCTTTCGCGGTCGGTTTTCGCTGCAAAATTTTCGTTAATTCGGGAACGGCGGCGACCTCGCCGATTTCGCCGAGCGCGACGATTGCCGCGTTTCGCACTTCCAAAATCTTGTCTTTTTGAATTGTCTGCAAAAGGGAATTGACTGCATTCGGATTGCCGACTTTGCCGAGCGCGTCAGCCGTTTCGCGTCTGACGAGCGCGGATTTGTCCTGTAAAAGCGGCGATAAAGCTACAAACGCTTCGTCTTTCGGCAAAAACACGACGGAGAAAGCGGCGGTCGCGCGAACGATTTCCGATGAATCTTTCAGCGCGGGAACGGCGATTCTCGACGCTTCGGCGGTTTCGAGATTTCTGATTTGCAAAAGCGCGTCGCGTTTCTGTTCAATGCTTCCGCGATTGATGATTTCGACCAAATTTTCAAGATTCTGTCCGAAAACATTCGCCGAAAAAACGAACAGCAAACACAAAAATAACGAACTACGAACCCGTAATCCGGCATTCGTAATTCGTAATTTGAAATTCGTAATTGTTTTGCTCACGCGCTGCGTTGGGCGTTTTGCCGTCTGGTTCGTTCCCATTCAAACACTTGCCGGGCGCGTTTATTCTCGTAAGCGTCCGACAGCGAGACGATTAAATCGTCGTTCGTTGAATTTTCTTTGGGTTTCGAGTGGCGGCTGGAAAGGATTTGGGAAACGTAATTAGCGACGGCTAAAGTTTCTTTTTCGTTAAGTTTGTCAATTTCGCTGACGACATTTTGATTTGTTTGTCTGACCATTTCCGTTGCTCCTTTTATTTCGGCGGACAGTCAAACGCTCAACCATTTTATTTCAAGTTTCGACTGTCGGCTTTAGATTTTTTATCATCATTAAACTTAAAATTTGTAAATCTCCTTAACTAAAAGGCTCAATCAGAATAGCATAAGTAAAGATTTCGGGGCAATATACAATTGATAATTTGTTCAAATCCAGCAAAGTGAAGTTACGAAAAGAATGGCGATTGCGAATTTAATGGAAAAAAAGTGGCTCTGGCGAAGTTTTCACGTCGTGACGGCGGACGGCGTTTTTGAAGTGATTTACAACGGCAAAGGCGCGGGTTACGAAGAGGTTCTGGTCAACGGCGAAGTCGTCTGTCGTCTGCCGAGTCATTTATGGTATGTGCCGAAATTCGATTTCGACATCGGAAATGCGCCGTCGCAGATAAATGTTAAAGTTTCACCGCTGCTGCAAATAATTTCCTTCCGCCTGATTGTCGGCGAAATGGAGATTTATTCGGAATAACGGCTAAAACTGGACAAACAAAAGTTTTTTGCTAAACTTTCTTTATGACATTTTACCGGAAAAATCTCGCCCTTAGATAGCCGCTCGCTGCATTTACTCCGGCGACGCGGCGCGACTCAATCAATTACGAATTTCAAATTACGAATTACGAATTTCAGTTGAATAGATTTATATTTATTCTCTGGACGCGGCATTTTATCAAGGTTCGATAAACTTTGAACCTGAAACTTTGAACCTGAAACTTTATGGACGAGAAATACTTTGCACAAAAGATAGAACGTAAATGGCAGCAGCGGTGGGCGGAAAATAAGACTTTTGAAGCCGAAGCCGACGAAACGAAAAAGAAATTCTACGCGCTGGAGATGCTGCCGTATCCGTCGGGGCGGCTGCATATGGGACACGTTCGCAACTATTCCATCGGCGACGCGCTGGCTTGGTATAAACGCTTGCAGGGTTTTAATGTGCTGCATCCGATTGGCTGGGATTCTTTCGGGCAGCCCGCCGAACAAGCGGCGATTAAAAAGGGCGTGAATCCGCGCGAATGGACGGAAGACAACATCAATCAGATGCGGGCGCAACTCAAGAAACTCGGTTTTTCCTATGATTGGCGCAGGGAAATCGCGGCGCATCGTCCCGAATACTACAAATTTGACCAGTGGTTTTTTCTGAAAATGCTGGAGCGCGGGCTGGCGTATAAAAAGATGACGCAGGTCAATTGGTGTCCGCACGACCAGACGACTTTATCCAATGAACAAGCGTCGGGCGGCGTATGCTGGCGGTGCGGAAACCGAGTCGAGAAGAAGGATTTGGCGCAGTGGTTTTTGCGAATCACGGCTTACGCCGAAGAACTTTTATCGGTGATGCCGGAAATCGAAGCGGGTTGGGCGGAGCGCGTTTTGACGATGCAGAAGCATTGGATTGGCAAGAGCGAAGGCGCATTTGTGGAGTTTCAAGTTCCAGATTCCAGATTTCAAATTTCAAATTCCGATACTCAGACAGATGTAACATTTGGAATGTATGACCAAATCCGCGTTTTCACGACGCGGATTGATACGATTTACGGCGCAAACGCGATTGTCGTCGCGGCGGAACATCCGATTATCGAAGCGCACCAAACCGAATTGTCAGACGCGGTTTTGAAGAAGATTGAAGAAATCAAAGTCGAGAAAGCCAAGCCGACCGAATACGGCGAGGAAGTCGAAAAAGACGGCATTGATACCGGCTTGAAAGCGATCAATCCGTTTTCGGGCGAAGAATTGCCTGTCTGGATTGGCAATTACGTAATGATGGAATACGGCACGGGCGCGGTGATGAGCGTTCCGGCGCACGACGAACGCGATTTCGAGTTTGCGAAGAAGTTCGGGCTGCCGATTAAGTGCGTGGTTACTGAGGAACAAGACGATGTGCAGGGAAAATCCTTCGTTCAAACTGTCGTTCCGGTCGAGGGTGAATCCGTTACAAGCGAGAGGGAAATCAAAATAAGCGAAGGGGAAACCAAAATAAGCGAGGGGGAAGTCGTGCGGAACGAGGGGGAATCCGAAATAAGCGAGGGAGAAGTCGTGCGGAATGAGGAAAATACCGTCCGCAAGACTCTGACAGCGAGCGATTCGACGAATCTTGCTGACCGAGCCTTTACCGATTACGGTGTTTTAATCAATTCCGGCGAATGGTCGGGCAAAACGAGCGCAGACGCGAAGCGGGAAATGACGGAATTTGCGAAAGCGAACGGTTTCGGCGAATCCGCCGTAACCTATCGCCTGCGTGATTGGGGAATTTCGCGGCAAAGGTTTTGGGGTGCGCCGATTCCGATTGTCTATTGCGATGCGTGCGGCGCAGTTCCCGAAAAGTATGAGAATCTGCCGATTGAATTACCCGAAACCGCGCCTTTTACCGGCGTTGGTGAATCGCCGCTGGCAAAAGTTCCCGAATTTTACGAAACCGTTTGCCCGAATTGCAATGAACCGGCGAAGCGTGAAACCGACACGATGGACACTTTCGTTGATTCGTCGTGGTATTACTTTCGATACACCGACCCGAAGAATGAAAACGAGCCGTTTGCGCCGCGCATTGCCAATTATTGGCTGCCGGTTGACCAGTACATCGGCGGCGTTGACCACGCCGTGATGCACTTGCTTTACACGCGCTTTTGGACGAAGGTGATGCGCGACATCGGTTTAATCAATTTCGATGAACCCGTCAAAAATCTGCTGACACAGGGAATGGTCGTCGGCGAATCTTTTTATTCCGAATCGAAATCGAGTTACGTTGCGCCGGACGAAGTAACAATCAAGCGTGATGACAAAGGGAAAGTTACGAACGCCGTTTTGAACGCGGACGAATCGCCGGTTCGTGTGGCGGTCGAAAAGATGTCGAAGTCGAAATATAACGGCGTTGACCCGGACGATATGATTGCGATTTACGGCGCGGACGCGGTGCGTTTGTTTTCGCTGTTCGCCGCGCCCGCCGAAAACGAACTGGTCTGGCAGGAAACCGGCATCGAAGGCGCGGTCAGGTTTTTGCAGCGAGTTTATCGCTTCGTTTATCGCTGGCACGAGGCGTGGAGAGTCGAGAGTCGAGAGTGGAGAGTCGAGAGTGGAGAGTCGAGAGTCGAGAGTGGAGAGTCGAGAGTCGAGAGCAAAGGCGATGCGCGGAAATTGCGGCGGAAAACGCATCAGACAATTAAACGCATCACGGAAAATTTCGAGAGTTACCAATTCAATACGCCGGTTGCGGCGTTGATGGAATTGTCGAACGCGCTCGGCGATTTCAAAATCGAACCCGAAACGGCGACTGACGCGGAAAAGTTCGCCGTCCGTGAAGCATTGGAAAGTTTAGTTT
>JAJAYR010000279.1 GCA_026786155.1 Pyrinomonadaceae bacterium | reverse complement strand
GGCATACTGAGCCTGAAAAGTGCGGAATTTATCCACAGATTGCGTCGCGGCATTTTCGTTGCCGCTTCTCATTACGGCTTGCCAACCGTAACTGCCAATGCCAATCAGCAAACCGATAATCGCAATCACAATCATCAACTCGATTAAGTTAAAACCGCGCTGGTCTTTCAATTTTCGGCGTAAATTTTTCATAAAAGTTTTTTAATTTCTCCTTCGATTTTTTATCACGAAGAATCTTTTTATAAGTTTCAAAATTTTAGTTATTTATAACATAAATTTGCCGCCGAAAGAAAACTTTCGGGAACTTTCCACCGCTTCGGGCATCTATAAAAGAGATTTTCAAATTTTTTGATGCAGAGCAACGCTTTAATTTTGTAAAATAGATTCGGCATTTTAATTTATAGATAAAAACGAATGAGAGATTGGATAGCAAACGAAACCGAAACGCTAACGAAACCCGTAACGCTCGAATTTAACGCGATTGAGAAAATAAATCTGCTGCAAAACGAGATTGAGCGCGTTATCAAAGGCAAATCCGAAACGGTCAAACTCGCGCTCGTCGCGCTGCTCGCCAAAGGTCATCTATTGATTGAAGACGTTCCGGGAATCGGCAAAACGACGCTTGCCAACGCGCTGGCGCGGGCGTTAGATTTGTCGTTTCAGCGGATTCAGTTCACGAGCGATTTGCTGCCGTCGGACGTGATCGGGCTTTCGATTTTTAATCAGCAGAACTCGCATTTTGAATGGCACGCCGGACCGATTTTCTCGTACATCGTTTTAGCCGACGAAATCAACCGCGCCACGCCGAAAACTCAATCTGCGCTTTTGGAAGCGATGGCGGAAGAACAGATTACCGTTGAAGGCGTTTCGCGCCCGCTGCCATTGCCGTTTATGGTTGTCGCCACGCAAAATCCGACCGAGCATCACGGAACTTATCCGTTGCCCGAATCGCAATTAGATAGATTTATGCTGCGGCTGCACATCGGTTATCCGAGTTTGAAGGACGAACGCGAAATTTTGCGCGACCGCAAGCGCGAGAATCCTTTGCGCCGCGTCGAAGCCGTGATGTCGGAAACCGATATTTTAGAATTGCAGAGAAGAGTTTCGGAAGTGCGCGTGGACGAAGTTTTGGTTGACTATCTTTTGAATATCGTCGCGCAAACGCGCCAAACGGACGCGCTCGAACTCGGCATCAGCCCGCGCGGAACGCTCGCGCTGTTTCGCGCCGCGCAAGCCGTCGCGCTGATTGAAAATCGAGATTTCTGCATCGCCGACGACATCAAAAAATTGATTCTGCCGGTTTTCAGTCATCGAGTCATCGTCAATTCGCGCCAAACCGCCAGCGGCAAACGCCGCAGTTTTGAAGCCGAACAGATTTTGCGCGATATTTTGCAAAAGACGAATGTGCCGCTATAAAAAATCGAATGGAATTTGAATGGAATGAACAAAAGGCAAGAGAGAACATTGAAAAACACGACGGAGTTAGCTTCGATGAAGCGACTTTAGCTTTCTACGATAAATGGGCAATCGAAGAATTTGACGGCGACCATTCGGATTTGTCTGAACAAAGATACGTTTTAATCGGACTGTCAACCAATCGTCTGCTTCGCGTATCTTACACCGTCAGAAACGGCGAAAACATCAGAATCATCAGCGCGGAAAAGGCTCGTCCGTTTGAAAAAAGAGCTTATCACAAAAACCGAAATGAATATGACCGATGAAAAAATAATTGAAATTGAGGTTACGGCGGCGGATTTGGAGGAAATGAAATACGAAGGCGTTTTCGAGAGCGATTTGCCTGAAATCGGCATCAAACGCTATCGTCCGGCGCGACACGTTATAAAAGACAAATCTAAAATTACACTTTTGATTGATTCGGAAGTTTTGGAGCATTTTGAAAGCCGCGCCGCGAAAAATGAAAGAGAATCCTGTCAATCTCGAATCAACGCAGGACTGCGCCGAATTATGGAACGCGAACGCGCCGACGAATTCAAAAGTAAAGAGAAATTGGCGGCTTAATGAATTTTCGCAAACTCGCCCAACTTTTCAGTTTCCGCGACGTTCGCAATGCCGTTCTCGGTTTGGCGGTCGTGGTCGGCGGTTTGAGTTTGGCGATTTTTACGATTTACGCGCATCGGACGGAACAGTTTCGCTTGGCGGGTTGGGCGGCGGGCGCGTCGCTGGTGTTCGTTTTGCTGATAGTCGCGTTCGTCATTCCGCCGCTGGCGCGTTCGGCAAGCACGGAAGCCTCGCAGATGAATCTGCCGTTTGAAATCACCGTCGGCGGCGCGATGATTATCGTTTTGATGGTCGTCGTCAGTTTTCTGGCGTGGAACACGGGCAATAATCTGTTGTTTTTGATTTTGTCTTTTTTAGCGGCTTCGCTGGTCGTCGGGTTTTTCGTCGGCAATGTCTGTTTGAAAAAATTGGACGTGAAAATGCGTTTCCCTGAAACAATTTTCGCCGGGGAATTAACGCCGATTCTGGTCAGTCTGCACAATCGCAAACGGATTTTCCCGACTTTCTCCGTCGTCGCCCAAGTGCGCGGAAAGGAGCGCGAAAAATCTATTTTGTTTGACGAAATAAAAGAGATTCTGCCCGAAAAATGGGCGGATAAAATCACGAAACCGCCGATAATCAAATATACGCTCGATTATTTCGTTCATATTCCGCCGCACCAAACCGCCGAAAACAAAGCGGAACATATATTTCAAAAGCGCGGGCGATTTATTATCAAAGATTTTGAACTTTCAACGAAATTTCCGTTCGGATTTTTTCGCCATCGCCGACGGCTTTCGGCGCAGGCGGCGGAAATTATGATTTTTCCGAAGCTCGTTTCGATTGACGAAGAAACGACGGATTTGCCGCTCAATGCCGGAAAGTTTGTCGCGGTGAAAAAAGGTTTGGGACAGGATTTGCTCGCCCTGCGCGACTATCAGCCGATGGACGATTTGCGGCGCGTGGATTGGAAGGCAACGGCGCGATCGAGGCGGTTAATCGTC
>JAJAYR010000278.1 GCA_026786155.1 Pyrinomonadaceae bacterium | reverse complement strand
TGGTCAATAACTTGTCCAAAAGATATAAGTTATTGAGAAAACAGGTGTTTAATTACGCACAGGCTTCAGTTAACTGAAGCCTGTGCGTAATTAAACACCTGTTTTCTCAATAACTTATATCTTTTGGACAAGTTATTGACCAGACCTTTTGGAATTTACAAACATAGCTCATAGCTGACAGCTAATAGCTATCGGCTATTCGGCTGAAAATGATTTTTTGAATTACGCACAGGCTTCGTTTAATTAAGCCAAAGCCAATTCCGTTTCTTCTAAAAGCCGCTCCACATTTTTCGGAAACTCGACCGGCAAAAACCATTCAATCGGGCAAACCAGAGTTTCGTCCGATTCGTCTTTCACCGTGCAGGTTTGGTGCTGCGGATGAAGAACGACGTGATAAATTTTCAACGGAATCAATTCTTCGTCATCGCTCGCCAGACAAATCGCAAAAGTTTTGACGCTTGAAGAGTTAGGCGAAAGATTTTTTTCGACGACAAATTCACGGCTCGGCGCGATTTCACCTTTTTCCATCAAACCGACTTCTCTGACGCTTTCGAGCAGTTCGTTGAAATTTTGTTCGTTCATTTGAGCCATTCCCGCACCTGTTCCGCTAATCTTTTTAATTGGGCTTTGTCCAAATCCGTCTGCTGATTTTTGCCGTAAATCGCCATCAAATAAATATATCCTTTTGCCGACGCGAAATAATAAATTATGCGAACACCGCCGCTTTTTCCTTTGTTTTCAATGCGCCAGCGAATTTTTCGTAATCCGTTTCCACCCGGAATAACGTCGCCGGGCGCGAAATTTTCCTGCAAGTAATTCTGAAATTTGAAATAACTTTCTTCGGATAAAAGCGACAAAACATCTTTTGTGAACGCTTTCGTTTCTCTGAAACTGTAAAGGTCGTTCATTATGCCAGAACGCCCGTGAATAATTCTTTTTCGTCGGGCAGCGGACTTTCGTCGGCAAATTTCACCGCTTTTTCGACGGCTTCTTTCGCCCGCGTTTCGATTTCCGCAAAATCCGCGTCGCCGAAAACTTTGGCTTCTTTCAAACTCTCTTTGAATAAAAATATCGGGTCGCGTTCCTGATTCTTTTTGATTTCGTCAGACGTCCGGTATTTTCCCGGGTCGCTCATCGAATGTCCCATAAAACGGTAACAGCGAATTTCCAGCAGCGTCGGCGAACCGTCTTGGCGGGCGCGTTCAATTGCTCGCGTCGTGGCTTCGCGGACGGCGAGAACGTCCATTCCATCAACGAATTCGTTCGCCATTCCGTAGGCTTCGGCTTTTTGCGCGACGCTCGAAATTGACATCGCGCGGGTTTGCGACGTTCCCATTCCGTATTGATTATTTTCGCAAATGTAGATAATCGGCAATTTCCACAACTGCGCCATATTCAAAGATTCGTGAAACATTCCCTGATTGACTGCCGCTTCGCCGAAAAAGCAGAGCGTAACCGCGTCCGTGCCTTTATATTTTTGGGCGTAAGCCATTCCCGTCCCGACTCCGATTTGTCCGCCGACGATGCCGTGTCCGCCGAAAAATCCTTTTTCTTTGGAAAACATATGCATCGAACCGCCTTTGCCGCCGACGTTGCCGCCAGATTTTCCGTAAAGTTCCGCCATCACCGCTTCCGGCGTAATGCCTTTAATCATCGCCTGAACGTGGTCGCGGTAAGCGGTGATAACGTAATCGTCGTCGCGCAAAGCCATCAACGCACCGACACCGACCGCTTCCTGACCGATATAAAGATGACAAAAACCGCCGATTTTCCCGATGCGATAAACTTCCGCGCATTTCTGCTCGAAAAATCTGCCCAAAACCATCTGATAAAGCATCTCTCTTAAAAGTTCTTTGTCGAGATTCTTAAGCGAACTTTTCTGCGCTTTTTTACGGTCAAGATGTTCAGACTTGGCAGTTTTCAGATTGACGGTATCGGTTACGGGTTCTCCCGATTTCTCCATCTTTTGCACGTCTTTCGACGCAGTTTTGTTTTTGGCACGGTGTCCGTTGGTGTTCGTTTTCGATGTGGCTGGTCGGGTCGCTGTCTTTGGCAAAATTAAATCCTCCGCGCTTTTGTTGGAATAAAACCGGCGCAATTAAACTTTTATAGTATCAAAACGTAAATTATAAGCGACAGCGGGCGGATTGTGCAAAAATGATTTACGGGTCAATTTTTTTCAAAAATTTGTCAGAATTCCGCAAAGTGCTAAAATCAAAATAATAATGAATCATCAAAATCAGCCGCTGATAAATATAGTGAAAAACTTAAAGTCGAATCGAAAGAAAACTTACCGTTATCTGTGTTTATCGGCGATGTTTGTCTTGCTTTTTACTCTGACGAGTTTCGCGCAGAATCCGACAAAATGGACGTTGGAATCGAGCGCGAAAGGCAAATCGCTCAAAAAAGACGAGAATTTCAAAGTTGATTTGAAAGCCGAAATCGAAGCTGGCTGGTATCTCTACGCCGTCGAACAGCCGGAAGGCGGACCGTTTCCGACGAAAATCACGATTCCCGAAAACGCGCCGTTTTCAATCAGCGGAAACGTCGAATCGTCAAAACCAATCGTCAAACCCGACCCGAATTTTCTGGTTGACGACCAACCGCTCGAAACAAAATACTTTGAAAAGCAAGCCGTTTTCACCGTGCCTTTGCAATCTTTGAACGATGCAAACGGCGACGATTTGGCGGTTAATGTGCGGTTTCAGGTTTGCAACGACACAGTTTGTCTGCCGCCGAAAACCGTCAAAGTCTCATTCGCCGGATTTGAAGACGTTAAAAAGTCGGCATTCAGCG
Source organism: Pyrinomonadaceae bacterium (assembly GCA_026786155.1). Classification (GTDB taxonomy): domain Bacteria; phylum Acidobacteriota; class Blastocatellia; order Pyrinomonadales; family Pyrinomonadaceae. The sequence continues at coordinate 1,323 of JAJAYR010000278.1, read as the reverse complement.
GGCAGCCGTCAATTGTTGGCAGTGATATTTCAGCGAACAATAATTCAACTGCCAATACGCAGACAAAGGACAAAGAACAAAAGACAAAGAATGAAAATCCAAACGATTTACCGCTGTCGTCGTTCATCTGGCTGGCGATAACTCTGGGCGCGTTGTCGCTGTTAACGCCGTGCGTTTTTCCGATGATTCCGATTACGGTTTCGTATTTTACCAATCATTCGAGCCAAAACCGCGCCAAAGCGATAAAATTGGCGAGTGTTTATTCGCTCGGAATTATCGCCACCTTTACGATTCTCGGAATGCTGCTGGCAGTCTTCGTCGGCGCGGCGGGAATTAATCTTTTCGCCGCCAATCCTTACGTCAATCTTTTGATCACCGGAATTTTTCTATTTTTCGCGTTCAATCTTTTCGGCGCGTATGAAATCACGATTCCCGCCGGAATTTTGACGAAACTCGATAATTTAACACGCAGCAAAGAAGGCGAAGGCAGCGGCATCGTCGGCGCACTTTTAATGGGTTTGACGTTCACGCTGACGAGTTTCACCTGCACGTCGCCGTTCGTCGGGACAATTTTGGTGTCGGCTTCGCAGGGCAGTTGGCAGATGCCGCTCGTCGGAATGCTGGCGTTTTCGACCGTGTTCGCGCTGCCGTTTTTCGTTCTCGCGCTGCTTCCGCAATACGCTTCGAGTCTGCCGCGAGCAGGCGGCTGGATGAATTCGGTCAAAGTCGCCATGGGATTTTTGGAAGTCGCGGCGGCGATGAAATTTATCTCGAACGTAGATTTGATTTGTAATTGGGGAATTTTCACGCGCCCGGTCGTTTTAGCGATTTGGATTGCTCTTTTCAGCGTTTTAGCCGTTTATTTGTTGGGCAAAATTAAACTGCCCCACGACTCGAAGCCCGAACGCATCGGCGCGTTTCGGCTGATGTCGGCGGTCGCCAGTTTAGCCGTCAGTTTCTTTTTGCTGACCGGACTTTTCGGCGCGAAACTCGGTGAACTCGAATCGTTTCTGCCGCCTGATTTAGAAAACAACTCGGCGCGAATGTTCGGCGGAAAATCGGCGGACGAATTAAAGTGGATTGACAACGATTTGGAAAAAGCTCTCGCCCAAGCCAAAGCGGAAAACAAACGGGTTTTTATAGATTTCACCGGCTACACCTGCACGAATTGCCGCTGGATGGAAGCGAATGTTTTTCCGAAAAAAGAAGTCGAAGCGGAAATGTCGAAATTTATTTTAGCCAGACTTTACACCGACGACGGCAGCGAAAACAACGCGAAACAGCAGGAATATCAGGAAAAAAATTTCCAAACCGTCGCCCTGC
>JAJAYR010000277.1 GCA_026786155.1 Pyrinomonadaceae bacterium | reverse complement strand
ATCGCGTTGAGGCAAACGGCAGCGGCAAAATTTTCGCCGATTTAAACGAGTTAAATGTGTCGGCTTTGGCGATTGGCAAAGCGGGCGAACTTTTCGCCGGAACTTCGCCCGACGGGAAAGTTTATCGAATTGACGGAAACGGCAGCGCGACGATTTATTTCGAGCCGAAGGAAAAATATATCTGGTCGCTGGCGATTTTAAACGACGGAAGTTTGGCAATCGGAACGGGCGAAAACGGGAAAATCTACAAAGTGAAATCGGCAAATGCCGCGCCGGAAACTTCCCTTTTGTTCGACACGAGCGAAACGCACATTATCGCTTTGACGACCGATAGCAAAGGAAATCTTTACGCCGGAACGGACGGCAGCGGTTTGGTTTTGCGATTTTCGGCGGACGGCAAACCGTTTGCGCTGCTCGATTCTTCGCTGCGCGAAATTCACAGTTTGGCAGTCGGCGCGGACGGTTCGGTTTATGCGCTGGCATTAGACGATTCGGCGGCGGCTCCGAAACCGGCGATGATTACGACGACCGCGCCGACGATAATCGTTCCGACTGATTCGAGATTTACAATTTTGCCCGAATCCGCACCGAAAAGCCGTTACGATTTAACGACGGCGAAATCGGTGATTTATCGAATCACACCCGACGGCGGAAGCGATGTTATCTGGAATTCGCCGACCGTTACGGCGTTTTCCATCGCGGCAAATACGAACGGCGTTTTCGTCGGCACGTCCGACAAAGGGCGCATTTATTCGATTACGAACGACGGGCGCGAGACATTGCTTTTACAATCGAACGAAGGACAAATTTCGACGCTGCCAACGCGCGGCAATCAGATGTTTGCGACATCGAGCAACGCCGGAAAACTCTATCGTTTCGGCGCGGAAACTGTCGCGGAAGGAAGTTATGAATCGTCAATTTTAAATGCGAAAGCCAGCGCAACCTGGGGCAGAATCTGGTGGCGTTCGAGCGGCAATGTCGTGTTGCAAACGCGCAGCGGCAACACCGAAAAACCCGACGAAACGTGGAGCGATTGGAGCGCGATTTATTCTGACCAAAAAGGCGCACAAGTGCAAAGTCCGAAGGCAAATTTTCTGCAATGGCGGGCGATTTTGAAAAATGTGGCGACGTTAAATGAGGTAAATGTCGCATATCTGGCGAGAAACATCGCGCCCGAAATTCTTTCGATTCAGATTTTGCCCGCCAACGTCGGTTTAATCGCCAACCCGCCGATTCAGATTGACCCGAACATCGAAAATTCCGGTGTTGACCCGACGGTTTTCGGACTGCCGCCGATGCTGAACATTCCGCCGCGAAAAATTTTTCAGCGCGGGGCGCGTTCGCTGCAATGGACGGCGGAAGACCGCAATGGCGATAAACTCGAATACGCGGTTTATTACCGTGAAGCGAATGAAACTAATTTCAAATTGTTGAAGGAAAATCTGCGCGAAAATTTCTACGCGATTGACGGCTTGGCTTTCGCCGACGGTCGTTATATTTTCAAAATCACGGCGCACGATGCGCCTTCCAATCCGGCGGCGCAGACGCTTTCCGGCGAACGAATCAGCGAACCGATTGACATTGACAATACCGCGCCGACGGTTGCCGCAGTCGGCGCGGCGCAAATTACGGGCGAAAAAGCGCGTGTTTCATTCGACGCGACCGATTCGTCGAGCTATTTGCAGAACGCCGAATACAGCGTCAACGGCGGTGAATGGCAAACCGTCTATGCCGACGACGGAATTTCCGACGGCGCAAAAGAGCGTTATACTTTTGAAGTTTCGCTGAAAAATTCGGGTGAATACTCGATTACGCTGCGAGTTTTCGATGCCAACGGCAATGTCGGAAACGCGCGAGTTTTGGTAAAGAAATAAATCGTCAAAAATTATAAATTTCTGATGTGGTTAAAATTTATAACGTCAATTTTTAGATTACTTAAATAGTGATAAAGAGGTAAATCATCGGTGAGAACCAGATAATTATCTCTGGCTATTTTGGTGATTGCTGAATCAGTCAATCCAAATTTGTTGAATTCCGGCAAAATACAAATTTCTGAACTTTTCACTAAATTTTCATCCACCAATGTTATAACTTTTGCAAAAGCACTAAAATAATCTTCTTTATATTTACCTTTCAGTTGTCCCATCAAATTACTGACTTCGGTTAAAATACTGGTTGTCGTAACTTTAATTTGAAACTGACCGAGAATTTGATGAATCAAATCAAAATCAGCAGCCGTAAATCTGTCAGCGGTGCGTTTAAATTTTTCAATGAAATTTCTGTCAACCGAACCGATAATCCAAAGCAGTAAAATATTTGTATCAACTAGAAGTCCTTTTTGAGCATAATTTTGAAGTAATTTTTGATAATAGCCGTTCATATTTCTCTAATTTTTAGACTAACGGCTTTTCCGTTGTTAGCGTCAATTTCAATTGTTTTATAAACGTGCTCAAACTGAGTTCCCAACAGGGTTTGAAGATTTTCACCGAGTTTACTGCCGGAAGGTGCGGTCGTTCGGGAACGCCAAAATCCCAATGTTACAAGCCAAAATTTTTCGTCTTCAGAACGGGTAATTTCCTCTAAACGAAGGTCATTGACAATCTCGATTCCATCATAAACGTCCTTCAAATACTCATACGCGATTTTTACGGCTTCTTTCAATCCAATCATATTTTCACCTCACAAAAACTTTAAATTATTTCTTCGGCAAATTCATCGTTTCGCCTTCCGAATTCATTTCCAGATGGCGCGTCGTATTTTCAACGACGGACGGCGGCACGAGTTCGCCGGTTTTGTAGCGCGAATCGGGCGCGACGTAGGCGGTTTGATTCGGCGGCAGAGCGGCATTCGGCGGCGCGGAAGAAATGACGTTTTGGGCATTCGGCGGCGCGAATGAAGCATTTTGCCGTTCCGATTTTTTCAGTTGAATGTATTTTGCAACTCCGCTGCCGAGTGAACCGAACGCGGGAATCAGCATCCAAAACCACCAAAATTGTCCGCCCGCGATTCCCGTAATTCCTAAAACCGCCGCGACAATCAGAAAAGCTAATCCGACGAATATCTCGACGATGGCACTTTCCCAATTGACGGATTTTCCTTTTTTGTCCCACAACTGTATCGGCTGAATCGGCGACATCATCCCGAAGCCCGGTGTTTGATTGCTCGATTTTCCCGCTAATGCGTCGGAAACAGGCGACAAATCCGTTCCGCAACTGCGGCAGAATTTTCCGTTTTCAGGATTTTGCGTTCCACATTTTGGGCAAAACATAAAATTAGTCCTTTGTCCTTTGTTCGTTATTCGCCGGTTCTTTCCTGCCGACTGCTACTGCCTTCTGCCGACTGTTTTCTCTGTCTATTCGCTTCAAAAAGTATTACGCCGCAAGCGACCGAGACGTTCAAAGATTCGATTCGTCCGCGCATCGGAATTTTTACCAGCGCGTCGCATTTTTCCGCCGTCAGACGGTGCAGACCTTTGCCTTCGCCGCCTAAAATCAAGGCGCACGGCTGGTTAAAATCCCAATCCGTATAACTCGTATTCGCTTCGCCGCCCGCGCCGATAACCCAAATGTTATGCTCTTTCAATTCGTCAATCAAGCGATTGACATTGGTAACTTTCGCCACTTTGACATATTCGGTCGCGCCCGCCGAAGATTTGGCGACGGTTTCGGTCAAACCGACGGCGCGGCGTTCCGGCAGAAAAACGCCGTCCGCGCCCGCGCATTCGATTGTCCGCAGAATCGCGCCCAAGTTTCGCGGGTCTTCCACGCCGTCCAAAATCACGATTAAAGGTTTTTCGCCCGCTTCGACTTGGCGATAAATTTCGCCCAGAAGTTTTTCCGCCGGATAATAATCAGCCGCCGCGACGAACGCGATCACGCCTTGATGATTTGCGCCGCCTTCGACTAATCGCGCTAAATTCTCGCGCGGACTTTTCTGAAACGGAACACCATTGTTTCGCGCCAGCGCAACGATTTCGGCGAGCCGTTTTTCCTGTGCGCCGTCGGCGATGATGATTTTTTCGATGCGCCGATTTTCCGCCCGCAACGCTTCCAAAACGGGCGCAACGCCGTAGATTTGTTGAGAGTTGAGAGTTGAGAGGTGAGAGTAGAGAGTTGAGAGTTGAGAGTCGGAAGCAACGAATTTACTATGTTCGATTCTCGGTTTGTCAGTTGTTAGTCGCTTCTCGCTTCTTCCACCTCTCAACTCTTTACTCTTTACTCTCAGTTCTTCACTCTTTACTCTCAACTCTCTACTCTTTACTCTCGTTTTTTTTTTCATAAAAGATTGCGGTGAAGCCGCGAATATCTGGTTAATTGCGACGCATTATTAACGGTCGTTACGTTTCCCAAATTAAATTTTACGAATCCTTCGCGCTTCAAACCCTGCGAATCGCTTTTTTGGTCAAGTTCCCAGACATTCGCCAAAAATTCGCGGACTTGCAGATAATCGTCAATAAATTTGCCGTTCGGCGCAAACAACTTAAGTTTTTCGGCAAGTTTTTTGATGTTGTCCTTCGCCAGAATTCCCTTTTCCGTTTCCAGACAGGAAAAATCGAAACCTTTCGCCAAAATTCGATGTCCGATTAAATCTTCGCGGCTGTAAATGTCAATGACCGATTCGTCGGACGCGGTTTCGGTCGAGTCCAAAATTTTATTTTCGCCTTTTTTATTATAAGTTTCGGTCGCTTCGATTCTGCGCTCGAAGATTGCGCCGGTTACGATTAACGCCAAATCGGTTCGCTTGATTTCAACGATTTCATCTCGATTAAAAAGTATCAAAATAAGTTTGTCGTCGAAAAACTCGATGCCGCGAAGTCGGCGCGGCGGTTTTTCGGCGTTCAGTTTTTCGTCGCTCACCACGACGGATTCGATGCCGAAATTTTTCAGACTTTGCTGCGCGATTTCCGCTTCCTTTTCCGATTCGGCGCGGGCGACGGGCAGCGGTTTTCCGGCTTCGATTATTTTTTGCAGAATTTCTTTTTCGGTTTTTAAGATTCGAGCGATTTGGGCAATTTTCGCTTTATCGAAAGTCGGCAAAATCGGCAGCATTATCACATTAAAACCTTTTTCCCACGCTTCTAGTTTTCGCAGATTCGGGCGCACAAATCGCCGCTGCGCTTCGGAAATTTCGAGTTCCGCGCCGCAGTAAAAACAATTTAATTTAGTCGGCGGATTCATTCTCACGCATTGCTGACACCGAATCATTTCTTCCGTTTGAAAACCGACGTTTTCCGTCTGCACGGGTAAATCCTTCAACCATTCGTCCGAATCTTTTTCTTCCATAAGTTTTCGATTATACATTGAAAAACAATCGTCTGATTAAAAGTTTGGCTTGACCGAAAGACGGGCGAACAGGCAAACTAGAAACAGTTAATATTATTGAAACGCAGTTTACTTTTTAAGAAAAACGGAAGCAGTTTAACTTTATAAAATACTATTTTTGCAGGCTGTCGATAATTTAAGATTTAAATGAAGCCTGTGCGTAATTAAGTCGTTTGAAATTAGAATTTAACCATTCGGAATAGATGATAACTGATAGCTGACAGATGATAGATTGAATTCGTCGTTGCATCTATCATCTGTCAGCTATTATCTTTCAGCTATTCCGAGTGGTTTTTTGAATTACGCACAGTTTTCATTTAATTACAAATTATAAGTTAATTTCTGTTATTACGAAATTTAGATTTCTAGACTATTCGATTAAATCAAGTTTTCCATCCGTTTTTCGTCAACTGCGGTTCGATTTATCTTAAAAATTTATAATAAAAAGAAGGTTTTTTGAAATGCAGTTTGATATGTCTGCCAACTCGTCTTGGCAATTCGGACATCGCGGGCGCGTCGCGGTGTTTATTGACGGCAACAATCTTTTTCACGCCGCTCGTTTTCATAACATAGATATTGATTACAACAAGTTGCTGCGCCTGCTGCTCGGCGACGGTCGCTTGCTTCGCGCCTTTTTTTACACCGGCGTTGACGCGGGCGCGGAACGTCAGCAAGGTTTTTTGTTGTGGATGCGGCGCAACGGTTTTCGCGTCGTGCAGAAGGAATTGAAAACTTTTTACGACGGCACGCGCAAGGCGAATCTCGATGTCGAAATCGCGGTTGAT
>JAJAYR010000276.1 GCA_026786155.1 Pyrinomonadaceae bacterium | reverse complement strand
GCAGACGGCAGACGGCAGACGGCAGACGGCAGACGCTAGTCGGCGGATTGAATTGGAAATTGAAAGTTCCGAGAAACCGAATTTATCGCAGAGCGATTTGTTTCCTGACGAAGCGATTGCCGCGCATCTCGAACGGGTTTCCGGCGAAATTGAAGATGCCGTTGAAAAAGCGATAGGCGATTGGCGCAAGATTTTGGAAACGGTTCTCAATCGTTTGGCGGAACTCAGCCGAACGCCTGAAACGGCGGAGAAATTGGAAGAATCGCTGGAAAAACTCGACGCGCTGATTGACGAAAATCTTTTGCGGAATTTTGAAACCGCAACGCTGAAAAGTGCCATCGAAAAGCAAATCGCTTCGTATAAAAACAAAATGGAAACGGAAGTTTATCGGCGCACCTTCGATTTGATGCTGCTCAAACGCCTGCGCGAAACGGCGGAAATTCCGCGCCTGAGTTTGTTTTATCTCTAAACTGTGGTAAATAAGATGCAACTTCCCGCAACTTAAAAAAGGAGATAAAATGAACAAACTTAGAATCAAAAAACTCGGTGTTTTGTCGGTCGCCAAAATATATGCGGCGATATTTCTGGTGATCAGCCTGCTCGTCAGCATTCCATACGGACTGGTTATCATTATTTTTTCGCTGACCGGAGCCAGCACCCTCGGCGGACAAGGCGGTTTGGCACTCGGCGGCGGCGGTGTCATCATCGGATTACTGGTGATGATCGGATTGCCGATTATGTATTCCGCGATGGGGTTTGTCGGCGGCGCAATCGGTGCGCTGCTTTATAATCTGTTCGCCAAGTTCGTCGGCGGTATCGAAATCGAGGTGGAAAACGTCTATCAGTAGTCAATACAAAATCGGCGAAACGCTCACCGTAAAAATTGAAAAAATCGTGCCGAACGGTTTCGGCTTGGCGTTCGCCGAAAATTTGACCGTCTTTGTTCCGCTGTCCGCCGGAGGCGACGAACTGCGCGTTAAAATCAATCAAATCAAAGGCAAAACGGCATTTGCCGAAATCGTCGAAATTATCGAACCGTCGCCCGCCAGAGTCGAACCGCGCTGTCCGTATTTCGGTCGCTGCGGCGGCTGTGATTTTCAGCAGTTAAACTACGCGGCGCAGCTCGAAGCCAAAATCGGAATTGTCCGCGATTGTCTGTCGCGCATCGGAAAAATCAATTACGAGCGGGAAATCCCCATCATCGGCAGTCCGCACGAATACGAATATCGTTCCCGCGCTCAATGGCACGTTGCTGCGCGCCAGAAAAAAATCGGCTATTTTCAAAGAAAAACGCACGAGATTATTGACGTGGAAGTTTGTCCGATTTTAATTCCCGATTTGGAAAAAATCTTGACGGAACTGCGCGAAACAATCGAATGGGAAAGTTTTTGGAGCGCAATGGTCGAAATTGAAACGGCGGCGGCGGGCGGCGAAGTTTCCATCTATTCGGCGGAAATAATCGAACCGACCGAAGAAATTTCCTTCACCGCGCACGGTGAAACCTATTGGCACGACGCGACCAGTTTTTTTCAGGGCAACCCGTTTTTAATCGAACAGTTAGTCGAAGCTGCCGTTAAAGACGCGAACGGCGAATCCGCGCTCGATTTATACTGCGGTGTCGGACTTTTCACGCTGCCGCTGGCGCGAAAATTTCAAAAAGTCGTCGGTGTCGAAGGTTACGATAAAGCCGTTGATTTTGCCGAAAAAAACGTCGAACAAGCGCGGTTGACAAGCGTCCGCTTTTATCGTGAAAACGTCGGCGATTGGCTGAATGAAAACGCGGCAAATTTAAAAAATCTCGACTTCGTGCTGCTCGACCCGCCGCGTTCGGGAACGGAAAAAGAGACGATTGAAAATCTTTTGAAAATCAAACCGCGGCAGATTTCCTACGTTTCCTGCGAACCTTCGACGCTGGCGCGGGATTTGAAGATTTTGACGGAAAACGGCTATTCGATTGAATCAATCACCGCTTTCGATTTATTTCCGCAGACGCATCACGTCGAAACCATCGTCAGATTAAAGTTAGATGTGAAGAATACTCAAACCTTGCGACTCGGACTCAAACCTTGCGAATAAGATACCAAACTTTGCGAACAGGAGGATAAATTGAAACAATGCGTCTTCCAGTTCGCTTTCGACTAAAAGCATTCCCAAATGACAACCGACTGTGGAAAGTAGATTGGTTTGGGATTTGCTACCCAATCCAAATGCCAAAAGTGAGCCTTTGTTGGAAGTTTTTATTGTTCCGTTCAGGGAAGATGAAATTAGTCAGAAAACGCTTAAAATTTGAAAAAAGGCAGGTTTCGCGCTTGTCTTTTTTGTTGTTTAAACGGTTCGCGCCGCGATTTGCCCGGCAGACGTTGGGAATCGGTGAACTCTGATTTACAATACAAATCGTTATGACGAAAAACATCGCTTTTTTATTTATCGTTTGTGCGCTTTTTGTTTCTTTTTCATTCGGCCAGAAATCAAAAGCCAAGCCGAACGCGGAAATCGGCACAATGCTCAAGGAAGTTTCGGCGAAAAACATCGAAAGTTCGATTCGCCGACTCGTTTCCTTCGGGACGCGCAACACTTTGTCCGAACAGGATAATCCGACGCGCGGAATCGGCGCGGCGCGTGATTGGATTTTCGCGGAATTCCAAAAAATCTCGAACGACTGCGGCAATTGTCTGACGGTCGAAAAGCAAACTTTTCTCCAGCCGAAAGCCGCGCGGGTTGCCGAACCGACCAACTTAACAAATGTCGTGGCGACGCTCAAAGGAACAACCGACCCGGACAGAATCTACGTCGTTTCCGGTCATTACGATTCGATGTGTTCCAGCCCGACCGACGCGAAATGCGACGCGCCCGGCGCGAACGACGACGCTTCGGGAACTGCCGCCGTCATTGAAATGGCTCGCGTAATGTCGAAAAGAAAGTTTGACGCGACTATCGTTTTTATGGCGGTGGCGGGCGAAGAACAAGGACTGCTCGGCGCGGCTTATTTCGCCGAACAAGCCAAAATTAACAAAACCAATATCGAAGCGATGTTCACCAACGACATTATCGGCGGCGTAACGAGTTTCAAAAACGCCGCCAATCGCCAATCGGTGCGCGTCTTCAGCGAAGGCGTGCCGTCGAACGAAACCGAACAGGAAGCGACCACGCGGCGCGGAACGGGCGGCGAAAACGATTCGGCATCGCGGCAGTTGGCGCGATTTATCAAGGAAACCGCCGATTTATATTCGCCGAAATTCGCCGTGCAGATGATTTACCGGCGCGATAGATATTTGCGCGGCGGCGACCATATTCCATTCGTCGAGCGCGGATTTTCCGCCGTCCGCTTCACCGAACCGAACGAAGATTACGACCATCAGCACCAAAACGTCCGCACGGAAAACGGCAAATTTTACGGCGACACGATTGAGTTCGTAGATTTTGAATACGTGGCAAATGTAACGCGCATCAACGCCGCGAGTCTGGCGCGTTTGGCACTCGCGCCCGCGCGTCCGAAAAATGTCGGAATGGTAACGGCGCGTCTCGGCAATGATACGGAATTGAAATGGGACGCGCTCGCGGAAAACGATTTAGCCGGTTATGAAATCGTCTGGCGCGACACGACCGCGCCGGTTTGGACGAATTCGCAAACGGTCGGCAGCGTGAATGTTTTCGTGATGAAAGGAATGTCGAAGGATAATTATTTCTTCGGAGTTCGCGCCGTTGACAAAGACGGCAATAAAAGTCCGGTGAGTTTTCCGAAACCTGTCAGATAAGAAATCATCGCCACAAAAAGGCGCAGAAAACACAAAAAAGAAATTTTAATTCTCCTTTTTGCGATTTTTGTGCCTTTTTGTGGCGATGATTTTTAGATTTGGCTTATCTCAAACTGCTGTGGTTTAACTTTTTTCGACTATTTCCCGGTAAAGTTTTTCGGTTTCATCAATCATTTTCTCCAAACCGAAATTTTCCCGCGCCGTTATTCGGGCATTTTCGCCGAAGACGCGGCGCATTTCTTCGTCGCTCAACAAATCGCTAATCGCTCCGGCTAACTGCACCGAATCTTTGAGCGAAACGAGTTTGCCCGAATGTTCGTCGAGCAGTTGCCGTGCGCCTTCGGTGGCGGTCGAAACGATTGCCGTGCCGTTCGCCATCGCGTCCAAAATCGCCAGCCCGAAACTTTCCGAATGCGAAGCCGACACGAAAACGTCCAGCGCGGCGAATAACGACGCAGTTTCTTCGACCCAATCGAGCCACAAAAAATGGTCTTCAAGGCGGAAAATTTTGACGAGTCGTTTGAGTTCGCGGCGAAATTCCTTTTTAAACGAATGGTCTTTGCCGACGACGACGAACCGCGCTTCGGGAAATTTTTGCGCGACGAGATTCGCCGCCAAAATAAAATCGCGCTGACCTTTCAATAATTTCAATTCGCCGACCGTGCCGATTAAAAAAGCGTCGAACGGAATGTCGTGCAGAAACCGGAATTCCTTTCGCATCTGTTCGCGGTTTTCATTTATTTCGCCCGCCACGTCAATGCCGTTGGCAATCAAAGCGATTTTTTCCTTCGGGAAAATCTTTCGCAGATTCGTTTCGACCGCGCCGGAAACGGCGATTGATTTGGAAAGATTAGTCAATGCGAAACGGTGAAACGGCTTCATCGGAAAAAGAACGTGGCGCGTCAAAACGAACTTCGCCGGTTACGCAATCCGGCAGGCAACCGAAGCCGGAATGTAATCGCGGGCGGCGTGCGCGTGGACGATTTCGATGGTATTTTCACGGACGAATTC
>JAJAYR010000275.1 GCA_026786155.1 Pyrinomonadaceae bacterium | reverse complement strand
GCCGTTATCGGCTTGCCGACGGTTTCGGGAATTGAATGAAATTTGCCGCCGAAAAATCGCGTTGCGCCCGCGTCCGTGCCAATCCAAAGCTCACCCGCCACATTCATTTCGAGCGCGAGAATTCGATTCGATTCTAAGCCTTCGAGCGCAACCGTTTCGACGCGCCGCCCGTCAAATCTGGCTAAACCGCCGTCCGTGCCGAACCACAAAATGCCGTCCGGCGTTTGCGCGATTGCCCGCACGTTGTCCGACGGCAAGCCGTTAAAAAGCGTTACCGCGCCCCACTGATGAAAATTTTGCGCGGTCGGCGTTTCGGTCGGCGTTTGCGAAAGGGAAGCGAGCGATAAAAAAAGTGTTATGAAGCATACGCGAACGGCAAACAAAAACGCTCGAAAAAAAGCTAATTTGGAGTTTGGAATTTGAAATCTGGAATCACAAAAATCGGCGTTCATCGGCTTTTATCGGCGGTTAATTTTTCTTTTTGAAAACGCCTCCGGTCGCGTTCCAGCCAATCTGATAATTCCGCCTCGCCTTTTTCGAGTTCGTCAGAGTTTATCAAACCGCGTTTCAAGGCTTCGCAAAACGCACGGGTGCGCGGGTTATAGGCGAGTTTGTCGTAAGATTCGTTCGCCGTGCCTTCGGAATTTTCGGTAAAAAGTTTTTCGTAAAGCGTCGCCAGACGGCTTTCGACACCGCGCAAACTAAGGCTGCATTTGCGGGCAATCGCCCAATTGGAAAGCCCTAAAGCCAGATAACGCAGTGCTTCAGCTTCAAATTCGGTGAGCAGCGGACGCTGAAACGAATCCTTAAATGCCGGGTCAATCATATCCGCGCCATCTTCCAAAACGGCGGCGACGAAGCGCAGAAACTTCGGTTCGGGATTGTTTTTGTGAATAAATCCGTAAGTTGGCGGCGGCGAAATCGAACGCACGATTTTGCGGATTTCGTTGATATAAATTTCGTGCGGAAACTGCGTCCAGAAAATAATGCGGGCGGCGGGAAACTCGCGCCAGATGGCTTTGGCGGCTTTCACGCCGGATATTTGCGGCATTTGAATATCGAGAATGCAGAGAACGGGACGTTTTTCGAGCGTCAGTTTCACCGCCGCCGCGCCGTCTTCCGTCTCGATGACGGGCGCGGACGCGGGAAATTCCTTCGCCAGCAATTCGCTCAAATAACGGCGCTGCGCGTTGTTGTCTTCGGCAATTAAAATCGGCATCGGTTCAGATAAATTGAAGGTGTGCAAATTAAAGCAGATTTATTTACAACATTTTACCATTCGGAATGGATGACAGATGAAAGATGATAACGGATAGATTTTAGCTTTCATCTATAATCTTTCATCTCTCATCTGTTCCGAATGAAATTTCTTAAAATTCTAATTTGCAAAGGTTTCAGCTAAATTAAATCCATTGACCGCAGAAAGTTAAATCGGCGCGTCCCGTAATCAGCATTTCGTCGTCTCCGCGCCAGACCGTTTCAGTCGTGCCGCCTTCCGCGTGAACTGAAATTTCGCGGGCGGTTTTTTTTGTGAAAGCCGAAGCGACCGCCGCCGCGATTGAACAAGTCCCGGACGAAGCGGTTTCGCCCGCGCCGCGTTCCCAAATGCGAATTTCGATATTTGATTCGTTCACGATTTTCACGAAAACGACGTTCGTTCTTTCGGGAAATATAAAGGTGGAGTTTTCAATCTTACTTCCAATTTGCCGCCAATCTAATTCATCAAAATCTTTCAAAAAAATAACCGCCACCGGATTTCCGACATCAACAAAAGTGAAGCCGATAATTATTTCTTCTTCCGGCAGAAGCAGCGAAAGCCTTTGCGTGTCCGGTGTTTTATCCGGTTCGGATAAAACCGCTTTCGAGAGAGGCGTTGGCGGCAAATCGAAATTCGGTTTACCGAGTTCAGCGCGAAACCAAAATGTATTTCCGTCGCGCGTCAGAAGTTGATAATTTTTAACTCCGCTGCGGGTTTCGAGCCGGAGATTTTCCGCCGTCCAGCGATTTTTGTAATAAAGATAAGCGACGGCGCAGCGCGTTCCGTTGCCGGAAAATCCGGCGACGCTCCCGTCCGGGTTGACGATCTCGCAATAATAATCAGCTTCCGCAGTTTCGAGTTTCCGCAAAACCGCGATGCCGTCGCCGCCGATTCCGGTGTGGCGATGACAAACTTTGACGGCAAAATCGCTTAAGGAAATGTTCTTTAAATCAGCCGCTTCAAAAATGATGTAATCGTTGCCGAAGCCATGAAATTTGCAGAAATTGACTGCCGCCATATTATTTCTTTTTGATGGAGATTATTTGTTCCACGCCCGCGTTATCTTCTAAAACGAAATTAACCTTATCGCCGACTTTCAATTTGTCGAGCATTTTTTTATCGCTGACGTAAAATTCCATCAACATCGCGGGCATCAAGCCTTTGATTTCCTCGTGGTCGAGTTCGACCGAGCCGATTTCCAGATTGATTTTCGTTACCGCGCCCGTGCCGTCGAAAGTTTTGATTTTCGATTTGTCGGAAATCGTGGCGGACGGCGCGATATTTGCTGTCTGATTCGCGGCGGGCGGCACGTTTTCGCGGCAAGCCGAAATGAACGCGACCAGTAGAATTGTTAAAAATTTAATCTACATTTTTACTCCGAATCTTGGCGACCTTTGCGTCAGCCTCTGCGAACCTTTGCGATACCAAATTTTGGAACGCAAAGAGCGCAAAGGCTGACGCAAAGAACGCGAAGAAAACTCGATTGATT
>JAJAYR010000274.1 GCA_026786155.1 Pyrinomonadaceae bacterium | reverse complement strand
CCCCGATGACCGCAAGAACGGATACAAAGGATTTCGATTTGGTTCGTTTAAAGGACAGGAAGGTGTCCCGACTCTGCTTCCGAAAGCTGAAAAATAATTGGCGGTTGCTGAGTACCGCTCTCGTCGTCTTTCGTCCATCAGGATTACGACGGCGACCGCAAAGCGGATGTCGCGGTGTATCGCCCGTCGAACGGTGTGTGGTATTTGCTAAAGAAGCACGCAAGGCTTTACGGGTGTGCCTTTCGGCGCGAACGGCGATAAACCCGCTCCGAGTGCTTTTGTTAATCCTTAATTGGAATTTCCTTCCTCAATATAAAAGCCATTATGCAATTACAAATCGCATGATGGCTTTTATATATTCAGGTTCAGCTATAATGTCCGTCACTTTAATTTTGCAGAATTTGAATAATTTCCGAAGTTTGCGGCTCGCCCATATAAGATATTGATTCGGGTTTTTCCGGCATTGCAGCTTATTTTTCAGAGAAAAGAAAAATTTTTGAAATATTTTGGCTGACTTTCTCCAATTCCTACGCATATACAATCGAGAACCCTAATCACGAATAATTTACGGAGGGAACTATGCAGACAACAATAAAATTTTTCAGAAACACTTTAACGATTGCCGTTTTGATTTTGGCAATCTCGGCGGTCAACGCTTCGGCGGCGACATTTACGGTAACGAACACGAACGACAGCGGCGCGGGCAGTCTGCGGCAGGCGATTGCGGACGCGAACGCGGCGGCGGGCGCGGATACGATTGTGTTCGATTCATCATTTAACACAGCTAGAACAATCACGCTGACCGGCAGCGAAATTGTTTTTGCCAATAGCGTTAATTCTAATGTAACGATCACCGGACCGGGCGCGAATCTTCTGACCGTGAGCGGAAACAACGCGGGTAGAATTTTCTCGATTTTGGCAACGCCGGTTGTAACTATGAGCGGAATAACTTTGACGAGCGGCAACGGTGTCGGGGCGGCGATATTCAGCGGCTTGGGCGGCGCGATTGCCAATCAAGGAAATTTGACACTAAACAGTATGGTCATTACCGGTAACTCGTCGCCAGGAACCGGCGGCGGTATTTATGTTGACAGCAGCGGCACGCTGAATGTAAATAACTGTACAATTACGAATAATTTCACCGCCGGCGGCGGCATCTCCGGCGGCGGCGGAATAAATGCGTCGGGCAATTTGACCGTGACAAATTCCATCATTAGCGGTAATGAGGCGCGGACTAATACTGCCTCCGGCGGCGGCATTTTTGCTTCAGGCACGACCACCATCACAAATTCCACTATCAGCAACAATACGGCAGGGGGACTTGGCGGCGGAATACGAACCACTAACTTAATGACGATTACCGGCTCGACCATCAGCGGCAATTCCGCCTTAGCCGAAGGCGGCGGAATTCTTACTCCTAATGGGCTAACTATGATTAATTCAACCGTCAGCGGCAACTCTTCGGGAACGACCGGCGGCGGAATCGCTCGCAACGGTAACGCTGCTCCCGGCGTTAGCATTACTTTTTCGACAATCGTTAATAATAGGGCAACGCTTGCCGGCGGTGGAATTAATTCGCAATCAACCAGCGTCGGTAATACAATTATTGCCAATAACTCGGCAGGCACGACAGGCGCGGATTA
This sequence comes from Pyrinomonadaceae bacterium, assembly GCA_026786155.1. Lineage (GTDB taxonomy): Bacteria > Acidobacteriota > Blastocatellia > Pyrinomonadales > Pyrinomonadaceae. The sequence goes on along the minus strand of JAJAYR010000274.1, from coordinate 3,708 downwards.
CAACGGAACTTTGAACTCGCAGGGTTACAATCTGATCAGAAGCACGACCGGGACAATCATCACCGGCACGACGACGGGCAATATTCTCGGACAAGACCCGTATCTCGACAACGTGCTTCGCAGTAACGGCGGCGCGACCCGAACTCACGCTTTGCGCTTAATCAGTCCGGCGATTGACGCGGGCGATCCGGCGGCGACGCTTACCACCGACCAGCGCGGATTGCCGCGTCCGGTCGGCATCAACGGCGCGGCGCGTGCCGACATCGGCGCGTATGAACGGCAAACTACTGACCGAACGCCGCCGAAACCGTTCGATTTCGACGGCGACGGACGCGCCGATGTTTCCGTCTTTCGTCCCGGCAACGGCAACTGGTATGTGCAGAATCCGACGGCGGGTTTTACCACTTTTATCTTCGGTTTCGGCACGGACAAAATCGTTCCCGCCGATTATGACGGCGACGGCAAAGCCGACATCAGCGTTTATCGCCCGTCAACCGGCATTTGGTATCGGATAAATTCGACGACTAATCAGGTAGTCGGCATCCAGTTAGGCGGCGCGGCGGGCGACATTCCGCTGGCGGCGGATTTTGACGGCGACGAAAAAACCGACATCGCTATTTTCCGCCCGTCCACCGGATTATATGCCTATGTGCGAAGCTCGAACAACCAAACGGTTGTCCAATCGTTAGGAGGAACGGGCGACGTGCCGGTGATCGCCGACTTTGACGCGGACGGCAAAGCGGACGTCACGGTTTTTCGTCCGTCAAACGGGATGTGGTTTTACTTCCGAAGCTCGGACAATCAATTTCAATCGGCGTTTTTCGGTTTCAACGGAGACATTCCGTTGAGCGGCGATTTCAACGGCGACGGCAGAAGCGATTTAGCGGTCTTTCGCCCGTCGGACGGCTTTTGGTATGTGGCGCGACCGACCGGCGTTCCGGCGCAGAATTTTGAGGCGACGCGGTTCGGATTCGGAACTGATCTGCCCGTCGCGGCGGATTACGACGACGACGGCAAAACCGACATCGCCGTTTATCGCCCGACTCAAGGAATTTGGTATGTGCTGCGAAGCAGCAGCAATTCTTTAGCGGTAACTAACTTCGGCGCGGCTGCCGATAAACCCGTTCCGACAGCTTATTTGCCGTGAACGGTTAAAATTGAAACGGGCGGGCGGAAGTTGTTCTCTTCTCCAAAGGCTGTCTGCCCGTTTCGATTTTAATACCGATTATCCGCAACCCGGATTTACCGGAATCGCGTTCGGAGCGGGCGACGACAAACCGATTCCTAATGCCTTTGTGCCGTAAAACTAATTTATCGCAATAAAAAACTCCGCCGTTTTCATTTGAAACAGCGGAGTTTTTTATCAAATGAAAAGGCTTTTTATTTGTAAATTTCAACTACAGGCTTGCCGTTCACGTCAATATAAGCGCGATACATTCCTTCCGAATTGAAAGAAATGCCGATGTTGCCGAATTTATCAATGGCGATAACACCGCCGTCGCCGCCGAGTTTTTTGACTTTCTCCAACGCTGAATCAGCCGCTTGCTGGACGGGCAGAGCGCGATATTCCATCTGCGTCGAGATGTCGCGGGCGACTCCGAGACGAATAAAATACTCGCCCCAGCCGGTTGCGCTGACGGCGCAGCTTTCGTTGTTGGCGAAAGTTCCCGCGCCGATAATCGGAGCGTCGCCGACGCGCCCGAATTTTTTATTCGTCATTCCGCCCGTCGAAGTTCCCGCCGCCAGATTGCCGTCTTTATCCAGAGCGACCGCGCCGACCGTCCCGAATTTATTGGAGGGAAGTTCGGAGAAGTCGAGAGTCGAGAGTGGAGAGTCGAGAGTCGGAGAATTTCTAATTTCGGAATTCGGAGTCGTCATATTTTGCGACGTGCCGTTTTTCCTCTCCACTCTCGACTCTCCACTCTTGACTTTTTTCTCCTGTTCGAGAATCTTCTGCAAAGCGTCGTAGCGTTCCTGCGTGAAAAAGTATTTCGGGTCAACGAGTTCAATTTTCTGCTCGGCGGCGAATTTTTCCGCGCCGTCGCCAATCATCATGACGTGCGGCGATTTTTCCATCACGGCGCGGGCTAAGGTTATCGGGTTTTTGACGCGATGCAGTCCGGCGACCGCGCCCGCCGATAAATCCTTGCCGTTCATAATCGAAGCGTCGAGTTCGTTGATGCCGTCGTGATTGAAAACCGCGCCTTTGCCCGCGTTGAATAAGGGCGAATCTTCTAAAATTCGGATGGCGATTTCCACCGCGTCGAGCGAAGATTTGCCCGCCTGCAACGCTTTGTATCCGGCGACGACGGCTTCTTCAAGTTTTTTTCGATATTCGGCTTCCTTTTCCGGCGACAGGCTGCCGCGCGTGATCACGCCCGCGCCGCCGTGAATGACAAAACCGAGACGCGGATTTTGCGGCGACTGTAATTGCCTCATCGAAGGAAAACCCGATTTTTGCGCCAGCACCGCGGACGGCAAAACGAGCAGTCCGAAAATAATGATTGCGGAAAAGAACTTTTTCATATTAAAATACGCCCTAAAGAAATTTTTAATAGCATAGTTTAATTTTCTCGCCTGACGCAAACCGGCAGCGGTTATCAATTTTGGATTGTTTGACGGTTTGGTTAAAAAGCTATCTGAAAAATAACGCGCCGAAGTTTTGAGTTCACGCAGAGAGCGTGCCTTTTCGCCAGCGCAGCGCGGCGGAACAAAGTGCGTTCCGCGTTTGAACTCAGAACTTAAAACCAATTTTTGCTTTAACTAAAAGTTAGATCACCGCTGAAAGAGGATTTATGAAAAATTATTTATATCGAAATTTGCTGTTGATTAGTCTTTGCGCGATTTTTTCCGTTTCCGTTTTTCCCCAGAAGAAAAACTCCGATGTTAAAACGCCTGTTTCGCCCGCATCGCCGAAAGCACCGAAGATTCAGCTTTCGACGCTCGAACTCGCCGTCGTTGACGAGTTGAACGAGGCGCGAAGCAACCCGCAAAAATATGTCGGCTATCTGGAAGAACAACGCCGAGCGTTGCGGGGAAATATCATCAAAATGCCGAAAAAAACCGACGTGCAAACGATTGAAGGCGCGGCGGCGATTGACGAAGCCGTCAACGATTTGAAACTCGTTTCAAATCTCGCCGGTTTTCAAGTCGGCGAAGGCTTGACCGGAGTCGCCCGCGCTCAACTGGCTGATTTGCAGGAAAATTCCAAACTCGGACACTTCGGCAAAGACGGCAGCGATTTGAAAACGCGGATGGCGCGGTTCGGTTCGGCGATGGGCAAATGCGGCGAAAATATCTGTCATCGCGGAAATACGGCGCGTGATGTGGTGATGATTTTTCTGGTGGACGACGGCGTTAAAGAGCGTCCGCACCGCAAAGCCGTTCTCAGCCCGAATTTCAAACAAATCGGCGTGGCGTGCGGCATCGGCAAAAACGCCGAATCGTTATGCGTAGTTGTTTTCGCCGACAGTTTCAAGGACAAAACTGCTGTTCCGGCGGCGGTCGAGTTTTAATTACTGATGTTACGCAGTTTTGGTTTTTGTCGCTGAAAGCGACCAACATTATAGCCTAGCGAGAATCGCTAGTCAGCGTTGATAATATTTCCCGTCGCTGAAAGCGACGAACAAAAAAGGCGGCGATTGTTGCTCGCCTTCAGCGAGCGGCGCGTTTGCCGTAAATACCTAGCGATTCTCGCTAGGCTATAAT
>JAJAYR010000273.1 GCA_026786155.1 Pyrinomonadaceae bacterium | reverse complement strand
GAATTTGATATTCGTCCATAGCCGATTCAAAATTCACCTTAAATTCTAACTCTCAAATGAATTGACAAATTAAGTTATCTTAACTTTTGTTTTCCTTGGCGTTCTTTTCGCCTTGGCGTGAAACAGTCTTTTTACGCCAAGGCGCAAAGAACGTCAAGCAGAACCGTTGATGATAAGTTAATTTGTCAATTCATTTAAACCTAAAATTAAACTTCCCAATTCTTTAACATTTCGATTGCGCTGTAATTCGTCAAATCGCTTCGCATCGGCGTTACGGAAACGTAGCCTTCGTCAATCGCTTCAAAGTCCGAGCCGCCTTCGTCGGCGTGAAATCCGCTGCGTTCTTCGCCAATCCAATAATAAAATCTCCCACGCGGGTCGGTGTGTTCCGAAATAATCGGCTTGGCGTTTTTTAAGCCTTGTTTCGTCACGCGAACGCCTTTCGGCACACCTTTCGGGACATTGACATTGAGCAGCGTTCCTTTTGGCAAGCCTTCTTTTATCGCTTTCAGCGTCAAATCTTTGGCGATTCTCGCCGCTTCGGTAAAATCTTGATTGCGGTTGGCGACCAAACTAAATGCGATTCCGGGAACGCCTAAAATCGTCGCTTCCATCGCGCCTGCCACCGTTCCCGAATAGGTCGCGTCATCGCCGAGATTTGCGCCGTGATTGATTCCCGAAGCGCAAATGTGCGGCAGTTCGTCGGGCGATAAAATTCGATTCAAAGCGAATGTAATGCAATCGGTCGGTGTGCCGTCAACCGTCCAATGCCGCGCGTCAATCTGCCGAATACGAAGCGGGCGCGACAAAGTTAAACTGTGCGACGCGCCCGACATCTCCGATTCGGGCGCGACGACATAGACATCGCCAATGCCCTTCCAAGCCGTTTCCAGAGCCGCGATGCCTTCCGAATGAATGCCGTCGTCGTTGGTAATTAAAATGCGAAATTTCTTTAAGCTCATTTAAAATAATTCGATGCGTGAAACGATTGGTTTTACTAAAAAACTTTCGTTTCACGCATCGGTGCAAACATAAAAAATCAAAATTATCGGTTTTGATTATAGCCTTGATTCGGGTTTGAATTCATCGGGCGCGGTGCCTGACGGAAACGCTTGCGATTGCGTTTGCGGGCGTTGACCGATTTGAGTTTCGCCTTTTGTCCGGGCGGCACGAAATGCGCGTGTCTTTTCAAATCCTTGATGATTTCTTCGGTAATAACTTTACGCTTGAAACGCCGCAGCGCGTTTTCGATTGATTCGTTATTGTTCAGTGAAATATATGCCACTTTTCTTGTCTCACACTCCTTTTTGCTTATGGTCTGTGCGTTCACAAAGCAAACTAGCATTAAACACTTTTTCAAAGGCATTGGCAAGTTCCGGGTTTATTCAATAAAATAGTCAGAGACCTTTTGAAAATTTTTTATATGTTCCAATCAATCCATTTCAATGCCAAACCACGCGCTGTAACGAACGCCTCAAAGCCGGAAGTCGTCGAAAAATTAAAACAAATCGTCGGCGCGGAAAATGTTTTAGTCGAGCCGGAAAAGGTCGAGCCTTACGGCGCGGACGCGGTGAAGGAAAAGTTTCCGCCGGAAGCGGTCGTGTTTCCCGAAACGACCGCGCAGATGTGCGAGATTTTAAAACTCGCCAACGAATATCTGTTTCCCGTAACCGCAAGAGGCGGCGGTGTCGGTTATACGGGCGGCGCAGTTCCGGTGGACGGCGGCATCGTTATCGGGACTGACCGGATGAACAAAATCATCGAAATCAACGCCGCTGATTTATATGTGATTTGCCAGCCGGGACTGACGACTTACGCTTTGCAGCAAGCGGTCGAAAAACACGGCTTGCTTTTCCCGCCTGACCCGGCGAGTTATAAAGATTCGTTTATCGGAGGCAACATAGCCGAAAACGCGGGCGGAATGCGAACTCCGAAATACGGCGTAACCAAACACTCGGTTTTAGGTTTAGAAGTCGTTACCGCGACCGGCGAAATTATCAGAACCGGCGGCAAAACCGTCAAAAACGTCGTCGGTTTCGATTTGACCGGCTTGATGTGCGGTTCGGAGGGACTTTTGGGAATCATCACCGAAGCGACGCTCAAATTATTGCCGATGCCCGAAGCGACGGCGACGGTTCGCGCTTCGTTCAAATCAATGGAAGCGGCGTGCCGAGTCCTGACAAAATTCACGCCCGAAGGTCTTTTGCCGATGGCGATGGAAGTCGTTGATAAAAACTGCATCGGAGCCATCGAACAAAACTTCGCGTTCGGTTTATCAAAAGATGCGAACGCAATTCTAATCGTCGCCGTTGACGGTTCAATGGAAGAAGTGAGCCGCAACGCGCAAACCATCGAACGCATTTTGCAGGAAAACGGCGGCTTCGACATTCTGCGCTCGCGCACCAGCGAAGAAGAAGACAAACTCTGGGACGTGCGCCGCGCGATTTCGCCGTCGCTGATGAAATACGGAACGCTCAAATTAAACGAAGATGTCGTCGTCCCGCGCTCGAAAGTTCCCGAACTGATTTCAAAAATCGAAGACATCGGACGCCAACATAAAACTTTCGTCGCCAACTTCGGACACGCCGGCGACGGCAACATCCACGTCAATTTTATGTGCGACCGCGACGACCCCGAATCAATCGCCCGCGCCCGCCAATGCGTCAAAGAAACCTTTCAATTATCCGTGGATTTAGGCGGCTCGATCTCCGGCGAACACGGCATCGGCTACGTCAAAGCCCCATATTTAAATATGGCAATTGACGCGCCGACGCTCGAAGTAATGAAAGGCATCAAAAAAGTCTTTGACCCGAACGGCATTTTGAATCCGGGCAAAATGTTTGTGTGAAACGGACTTTGTGGCATAATCGAATTGTTATGAGAAATATTACTTTGCAAATATCGGAAGAAGAGTTCTCGGAAGTCATTTCAGCTTACAAGACTTTGCAGGCGTTTATAGAAAAGGTAGTTTCGCCGAATGAAATTTATGAGAGTGAATTTTTGGAAGGTTTGCATCAATCGCAAACCGAAGTTGTCAACAAAGAATTTACCGAGGTAAAAAGTTTTGCCGGTTTCGTCCGATAAACGCTCGATTCAGCGAACAAATCGTTTCGGTCGTGACATTCGCCGTCTGCCGAACAATGTTCAGGAAGAAGCCTTTCAAATTTCCTTATCACTCGCCGCCGACATTTTCGACAAATCATTAAACATTAAACAAATGACCGGTTTTCGCGGCATTTGGCGAGTTGTCGTCGTGCGTGAATATCGGATGATTTTTTCGTTTGACGACGAGAATATTTATTTGCTTCGCATCGGACACAGACGCGAAATTTACCGCCGATTTGAAATCTAAATCTCTAAAACTATAAAAGCATCAAAAAAGTCTTCGACCCGAACGACACTCTAAATCCGGGGAAAATGTTTGTCTAAAACTTCGTTTATGCGATAATAAATAAAGTTATGACACAGAAAATATCGGAACGAATTACGGTTAATCCGAAACAGTGCGGCGGTCGTCCGTGTGTTCGCGGGATGCGGATTCGCGTGACGGATGTGCTGGATTTGTATGCGGCGGGTTTGACTTCGGAGCAGATTCTCGAAGAAATGCCTGACCTCGAACTTGAAGATTTGCAGGCTTGTCTGCAATATGCTTCGCGCAGATTGAATCACGCGGTTTTGGTTGCCGTATGACGATTTGGGTTGACGCACAACTTTCGCCCGCGATTGCTTTATGGATTGAAAACAACTTTGATGTCAAAGCCTTCGCGCTGCGCGATATAGGTTTGCGCGATGCGGAAGACGAAGAGATTTTTCTCAAAGCAAAAAGACGAATGCCGTCGTGATAACCAAAGACGGCGATTTTTTATTACTGCTCGACCGTTTCGGTTCTCCACCGAAAATCATCTGGCTCACTTGCGG
>JAJAYR010000272.1 GCA_026786155.1 Pyrinomonadaceae bacterium | reverse complement strand
CCATTCAAAAAAATTTTGATTTTGATTCTTTCGCTGACGATTTTATTTTTCGCCGGGTTTCAAGTTTTCAGGATTTACAATGCCGCCCGTCGAACGCTCGCCGAAACACGCGCCCGCCAAATAGAACAAAACCGCGTTGCCTTTGAAAAAAGGTTTCTCACGCCTCACACTTCCCCAAAAATTCAAATTATCCAAAATACGGACGACACGCGCGATTTTATCAAATTCAAAAATTTGTATTTTGCCGCGACCGGCGGCGGACTCGTGCAGTTTGACGAAGGCGGCAGACGCGAAAAACATTTTACCGCCCTTGACGGTTTGCCCGAAAGCGATTTGACGGCTCTGGCGGTTTTTGAAAATAAACTTTTCATCGGCACGCGCACGAAAAATCTCGTCGCTTTCGACGGCGAAAATTTTGAAAACTACATTTGGACCGACCGGAAAGCCCAAGCCGTTACCGCGTTCGCCGAATCCGACGGACGGCTTTTAATCGGAACTTTCGGCGGCGGGCTGCTTGAATTTGACGGCACGAATTTTACGGAAATTAAAGCCGATGGGCAAAGAATTTCGGCGGTCAATTGCATTTATAAAAGCGGCGCAAAACTTTTCGTCGGCACATTCGATAACGGCATTTTGATTTACGAAAACGGCGTTTGGGCGCGATTTACGACTGCCGAAAATCTGCCTTCAAACCGCATCGTCGGCATTCTGCTGAAAGACAAAAATCTCTACGTTGCCACCGATTTCGGGCTTGCCGTGCGGCAGGAAAACGCCTTTCGCACAATTGCCAATCTGCCCGCGCTTGCGAGTTTGATTTTGCGGAACAATCAAATTTTGTTGAGTAAAGACAACGGCGAAATTTACACTTTCGAGAATTCACTTAAAAAGGTTTTCGCGCCGCAAAATTTGCACAACGCGCGTTTAGCGACAATCAACGAAAAAACTTGGCTCGTCTCAAATCAAGGAATTTCCGAAATTGACGGCAAGCAAATGAAGCCGTTTAATCAAACGAAAAACGCTTCGCTAACCGATAATTTCGCGTCGGCTCTGGCTTTCGATGATGCGGAAAATTTGTGGGTCGGAACTTTTCGGCGCGGCATTGACGTTTTCTCGCCCGACGGCAAAAAGCTCAAACATCTCGAATCGGAAAGCGTCCGCGAAATCAATTTTTTACAGGCGAACGGCGAAATTGTTTCCGCCGCGACTTCCGCCGGAATCGTTAGATTCAAAAAAGACTTTTCGGCGGAAAACACGACGCAAGCCGACGGTTTGCCGTCAAATTCGATAACGCATTTTTCCGGCGATTTTATGGCGACGGCGAAAGGCTTGGCGTTTCGTGAAAACGGTAAATTTCGCGTTCTTTCGACCGTCCAGAATCTGCCGAATAATTCGACTTACGCGACGCTGCAAGTCAAGGAAAAACTCTACGTCGGAACGCTCGGCGGACTTGCCGAAATCGAAAATAACCGCGTCGTTCGCACTTTCAAAGATTCAAACTCAAATTTGACGACTAATTGGGTTACGGCACTCTGCGCGGCGAATGAAAGAATTTTTATCGGGACTTACGGCGGCGGCATTTTCGAGATTTTGCCGTCCGGGGAAATTCGTTCGTTTGCAGTTGAAGCGGGAAAATTCGTCGTTAATCCGAACGCGCTTTACGCCGACGGCGAACGGCTTTACGCCGGAACTTTGACGGGCGCGAAGGTTCTCGATTTGCGAACGGGCGAATGGAGAGCCGTCAGGGAAATACTGCCGTCGGAAACCGTAATGAGCATCGCGGGAAATGCGAAAAGTGTTTATTTCGCCACCACTAACGGTATTGCGCGAATTGAAAAAAGCTATTTTACGACTGAGGAATCGAGATGAAAAAATTCACCACAGAGGCACCGAGACACGGAGAAAACTTTAAATGGAATTTACAGCGTAAATTGGCGGAAAAATTGGATTCGACAGTTATTTATGGAGGACAGATGCTAAAAAAATCTCTGCGTCTCGGTGTCTCTGTGGTAAAAATTTTCTTGATTTGCTCTTTAGTTTCGGCGCAGTCCGGCGTTTTGATTCCCTTACCTTCGGAAAAACCGGACGCGAAAGTTTTGTCGCTTGCCGTGATGAATGTCGAAATTACGATTGACAATCAGCACGCGACGGTGAAAATTCAGCAGATTTTCAACAATCACACCGCCAATACTTTGGAGGGAAAATATGTTTTCGCGCTGCCGCATCAATCTTCGATTTCCGATTTCGCCGTTTGGGATAACGACGTGCGGATTCCGGGCGTGATGATGGAGAAAAAACGCGCTAATCGAATTTACGAATCAATCAAACAGGTGCAGACCGACCCCGGAATTTTGCAGACGACCGACGAAACGGAAAGCGCGAAGGGATTTTCGGCGAAGATTTTTCCGATCAATTCTTACGGCACGAAGCGTCTGGAAATGGAATATACGGAAGATTTGGCGGTTGAAAATCTCACGTCGCATTTCACGTTTCCGCTCAAACCGTCTTACGGCGAATCGCAGGTTATCGGCGAACTGAATTTGAAAATTCGCGTCGTCAACGATTTCAATTTCGCGCCGCTGTTGCCGGAAAATTCGGCTTATCCGCTGCAAATTTTTCAAAACACGCCGAACGAATTCGTCGGCGAATTTCACGCCGCGAACGTCGAATTGAAAGATGATTTTTCATTCGATTATCAAATAAACACGAATGAAAACGCGCTTTCGGTCGTCGCCTATCGGGCGCCCGAAACGATTTCCGCTTACGATTTGCAAGACCCGCAACTCGCCAATCGAAACGCTGACGGATTCTTTTCGGCAAACGCGATTTTTGCGGACAATCCGAACGACGCAAAACAGCCGAAACGCGCCGTTTTGCTACTCGACACTTCGCTTTCGATGTATGGCGACAAACTGGCGCGAGCCGTCGAAGCGGTAGATTTTTTTCTGCATAATCTTTCCGCCGAAGACGAATTTAATTTGATTTTATTTAACGACGAAGTTTCGCTTTTCGCGCCGCAGCCGGTTTCAGCGACGACGGAAACGGTTGAAAACGCTTTGCAATTCGTCAAAAATTCGAGCATCGGCGGCGGCACGAATTTGAAACGAGCGTTTGAAAAATCAATCGAACAAACCGCGTTTTTCTCCAGCGGCGAACGGCAAATCGTTTTGATTTCCGACGCGCAGCCGACGCTGGAAACAACGCAGACGAAAACAATCGAACGAGTTTTCGACGGCAAAAACGTCAAACTTTTCGCTTTTGCTTTAGGCGCGAATGCCAACACGAATCTGCTCAAAAACCTGCCCGAAAAAACGCGCGGTTATTTCGACGCGGCGCGTGAAACCGAAGACATCACGCTCAAATTAAAACTCTTTTTTGAAAAAGTCGGAACGTCCGATATTTCAAACTTGAAACTCGCATCGTCAAGCCAATCAAATCTTTACGACATTTACGCGAGCAGGGATAATTCGTTTTTCGGTTCAAATCTTTCCTACGTCGGGCGTTATAAAAAGCCGGGTTCGCAAGTTTTTAATTTTTCGGCAAATTATGGCGCGGAGACGATAAATCTTTCTCGTGAGGCGAATTTGCCCGAATTTGACGAAACGCATTTTTTCCTGCCCAGAGTTTGGGCGCGGGCAAAAGTCAACTGGCTGATAAACGCGATGAACGACGGCGGCGAACGCGAAGATTATATTGCGGAAATCATTCGGCTGTCGGAAAAATATAAATTCGTTACGCCTTACACGGCTTTTCTCGCCGCGCCGCGAGCGTTGCTGCGACCGCGCTTGATTCAGCCGGGCGACCCGACGATTCGCGTTAAAACCGACGAATCGGTAACGGAAGTTTTCGCCGTGCTGCCGTTCGGCGAAACACTCCCGCTGAAGTTTCTGGAAACGGAAAAAGTTTGGGAAACACGCTTTCTCGCGCCCGTCTGGATGGCTGACGGAACTTACCGATGCCGTCTGCTGTTGACTGACAAAAACGGCATCGGCGACAGCGAAGAGAAAACTTTCGTCGTGGACAGCCGCGCTCCGAAAGTGAAAATCAGTCTCGAAAAACAAACTTTTCAAGCGGGCGAAGAGATAAATTTAAAGGTTTTCGCCGACGGCGACACGAGCCGTTTGAACGCCAAATTTTACGGCGCGAAATCCGCTCAGATTTTATGGTCAGACAAGGAAAAAGCGAACGTCGGAAAATTGAAAATTCCCGCCGAATTAGCTTCGGGAAAATACGTTTTGACCGTTACGGCGGAAGATTTCGCGCACAATCAGACGACGGAAGAAATTCAGATTGAGGTTTTAGGAAAATGAGAAGAAAAAATTTAACCGCCGATGAACGCAGAGATACGCCGACAAATTCGGAGAGACGCAAAATTTATAGGATTAAGATTCTAAAACATCTGCGTCTATCGGCGTTCGTCGGCGGTTTTATACTTCCGTTATCGGCTTTGG
>JAJAYR010000271.1 GCA_026786155.1 Pyrinomonadaceae bacterium | reverse complement strand
TAGTGAGGCTGCGCCTCACGGTGGCGGCACAGCAGAAATTAAGTGAGTAACGACCGGAAAGGCGAAGCCTTTCCGCACAACGGCGGGCAAAGCCCGAAAAAACATTCGCTGCGTAACATCAGAAGTAAAATAAATACCGGAGAAATTGACAGGGATTAAAAGGATGGACAGAGATAAAAACTAAATCAACTGATTTAATTTCCCTGTTTATCCTCCTTTATCCCTGTCAATTTCTTCGGTATCTTTTTTTGAGTTTCTACGCACCGTAGATCTTCAATTTAAATTCGTCGTTGGAAGTATAAATTTCCACGCGCTTGCCAGAGAAATGTTTTGACGAGCGGAGAATCATCGGCAAACCGCCTTTCGGGATATTCGTTCCGTATTCTCTTTTGGAAAAAATCGCGGCAATTTGCGGATTCAAACGCTGCGTGATGCCGTAGCGAATGGCGCGGGCGGCGGGCGGCGCGAAACCGTTCGTGCGGCGCGGGTTGACGATTTCGATGGCGTTGTCATAAATCAAAATTCGCGTCGGAATGTCCCGAATCGCCAAATCGCGGTGAACCAGCGCGTTGGCGACGGCTTCCCGAATCGAAAACAAATGATAATTCCCACGCGCTTTGACGATTGAGTTTTCTTCCGGCGAGACGACGGCTCGACGGCGCGGTTTGTCTTTCGCCAAATCGCAGTAACGCTCGATAAAACGCATTACGGATTCATATAAAAACAGCATATTACCTTTTAGCTCCAGCGTTTCGACCAGTTGCGCGTTGCCGTTTTCGCCCGCGTAACGCGCCGCCGTAATCTTTGAATGCGAAAGTAGTTCGGCGACTTTTTCGTTTTTGCCGAACAATAAAACGCCCGCGACCGTCGGCATAAATTCATCCATATTGCCGATTGCCAGCAGCAAATCCTTTTTCAGAAATTCGCCCGTTTGATAATTTCCGGTGCTGCCGATGTCGTCGCCGAACGCGGCGGCGATCGTCCATAAAAGCCCGTCGTCAAAGTCAGTTTCGGGGACGTTTTGCAGCGGGATGTTTTCGTAACCGAGCGGACGAATTTCGCTCAGCCAATCGGACAATTCGGCGCGGGCGATTTCGCGTTTTTCCGCGCCGACGCGAATATAAAATCTGCCGTCGCGCGTCCGATACGGGCGGCGTTTGCCTTCGACGTCGAGAACGACGACGATTCGCGCGTTGTCGAAAGAAATGCTGTCAATCAGCGGCAGAAGCGGCGGATAAATCTCTTCGCGGCAGATTCTGACGAGTTCGGCTTGGACTTCTTCGGGGTTGCGAACGCCTTCGATTCGCAGTTGGTCGGTGATGCCGAAAATCATCGTGCCGCCGTCGGTGTTAGCGAGCGCGACGATGCCTTTGGCGATTTTGTCCGAATTGGAAAGTTTGACTTTGAGTTCGAGATAAGTGTCTTCGCCGCCGCGAATCAGCCGCAGAAGTTCGGTGCGCGTCGTTTGCGGCGACGGCTGATTTTGAAGATATTCCTGAAAAGAACGCTCGGCGAAAGATTCAGAATGCGGGCTAAACCGAAATTTTTTGCGTGGCATTATTTGCGGCGTGTGAATTTATGTTAAGACGACTCACGCTTTTTTTGCAGCCGCCCGAATGCGCTCTGTTTGTGGAGAAACGCATTGCTGGAATCAAATTATCAACTCTTTTAATTGAAACATTTATGTCTGAAAAAGTAAAAGAAACGGGAAAATTCTGCCGTCTTGTTTGCGCTTTGCCGATTTTTTTCGCAAACTTATCACGTTCTATTTTATTTCAATCCAAAATTTAACGGCACAAGTGGAAACGGAGTTTATTACAACCTACGTCAGTCTCGGCTCGAATCTCGGCGACCGGGCGGGCAATCTGCTGCTCGCCGTGCGCGGTTTGATGGAGGCGAGTTTTACGGTCTGCAAACTTTCCGCCGTTTATGAAACCGCGCCGGTCGGCGTTGACGCGGCGGAAAATCACGCGCCGTATTTAAATATGGTCGCCGAAATTCATGTAACCAGCGTTTCGCCGTCGCAGATGCTGGCGCGAATGCTCCGCATCGAATACTTGCTCGGACGGCGCGACAAAAATTTGAAAAAGCCGCGCACGGTTGATTTGGATTTATTGCTTTTCGGCGACATCAATTACAAAACCGAGTTTCTGACCGTGCCGCACCCGCGAATGCACGAACGCCGCTTCGTTCTCGTCCCGCTCAACGAACTCGCGCCGAATTTCGTTCATCCGGTTCTGCACCGCGAAATCAAACAGATTTTAACGGAGGTCAAAGACGATTCGGCGGTCAGACGCTGGAATCCGACGGAAATTCAAATTTCAAATTCCAGATTCCAAATTCCAAATTCAGGAATTAAGTCTATTTGACATTACATTTTAAGTTGCGATAATCGCTTTAATTCAACGGTATAATTTGGAATTTGAAATCTGGAACTTGAAATCTAAAAATGGCATATCTACAACCCGACAAACCCGAAAAGGTTTATCTGCCCGCGATTCGGACGGCGAAGGAAAGCGGCAAAAAATTAGTCTGCCTGACGGCTTACGATTACCCGACGGCGCGAATCGTGGACGAAGCGGGCGTTGATATGATTCTGGTCGGCGACAGCATCGGCAACGTCATTCACGGTTACGGCAACACGATTCCCGTTACGCTCGATGAAATTATCACCGCCTTAATCGCCGTCAAACGCGGCACGGAACGCGCGATGGTCATCGCCGATATGCCATACGGAACGTATCACGTTTCGGAAGACGAAAGCGTCAGAAACGCGCTCCGACTGATGAAATACGGCGGCGCGGAAGCCGTCAAACTCGAAGGCGGACGCAACCGCGTGAAACTTGTCAGAAGGTTGGTTGACGAAGAAATTCCGGTCATCGCGCACATCGGACTCACGCCGCAATCGGTTTATAAACTCGGCGGTTATCGCGTGCAAGGTCGCACGGCGGAAGCGGCGAAACGGCTGATTGAAGATGCAAAATTGCTTGAAGAAGCGGGTGCGTTTGCGATTGTTCTCGAACTCGTGCCGCGTGAAGTCGCCGAAATTATCACGAAAGATTTGGAAATCTCCACCATCGGCATCGGCGCGGGCGCGGAATGCGATATTCAGGTTCTGGTTTTGCACGATTTGGTCGGAATGACTTTCGGCAGACAGCCGCGCTTCGTCCGCCAATACTCCAGCGTCCGCGACGTGATGACCGCAGCGATTCAAAACTGGTCGAACGATGTCAAAAACGGTGTTTACCCGAACGAGAAAGAATCTTACGGATTGACCGAAGAAACGAAAAAAGAATTGGAAATAAGCTGAATTTCCGCAATTTTCGTTTATAATTCATTGCGGTTCAAAGTTTAATTATGATTCCCGAAACATTACAAAAATCGAAGGCGAAAATCGCGGAAATTTGCCGCCGTTACAAGATTCGTGAACTAAGTTTATTCGGTTCGCGGGTGCGCGGCGATTTTTCGGCGAAAAGCGATTTCGATTTTTTGGTCGAATTCGAGCCGGAAGCTAAAATCGGTTTCATCGCTTTAGGAAAAATTCAGGACGAGCTGGAAACAATCGTGCAAACTAAAGTTGATTTAGTTCCCAAAAGCGGTTTGAAACCATTTATTGAGAAAATCGTTCTGTCGGAAGCAGAAATAATTTATGCCGCGTGAAGAACTTTACTTACAGGACATTGTAAAATCCGTTGACGACATCAGACGCTTCCTCGACGGAATTGAAGAAGCGAAATTCCTGTGCGATGAAATTTTGCAAAATGCGGTGCTGATGAAACTCATCGTCATCGGCGAAGCGGCGGCGAGAATTTCCGACGAAATTCGCAAAAACTATTCTCAAATTGAGTGGAAACCAATCGTCGGTTTCCGCAATATCGCCGTTCACGCTTATTTTCCCGTTAAGTGGAATATCGTTTGGGAGACCGTAACAAATGATTTGCTGATTTTGCGTGAACAAATTGCACAAATTTTACAAGACGATTTTCCCGATTTCGAGTTGAGACACAAAAGTTAATGGAAATCATCAACCGCCGCGCCCGGATGTCTTCGCTGACGCGCAAATTGCGGCGCGAAAATAAAACTATCGGATTCGTTCCGACGATGGGCGCACTGCACGCCGGACATCTTTCTTTGGTCGAAGAAGCGCGTCAAATGTGCGACATCGTGATTGTTTCGATTTTCGTCAATCCGGCGCAGTTTAACGAGCCGAAAGACCTCGAAAAATATCCGCGCGATCTGACCGCCGATGCCGCGCTGTTGAGCGAATATCAAATTGATTACATCTATGCGCCCGAAACTTCGGAAATTTACGGCGAAGGATTTTCGACTTACGTCTACGTCGAAAACTTAACCGAAACTTTGGAAGGCGCGTCGCGTCCCGGACATTTTCGCGGCGTGGCGACGGTTATTACAATTTTGTTTAATACGATGCGCCCGGATTACGCTTTTTTCGGTCAGAAAGACGCGCAGCAAGTCGCCGTCATCAAACGGCTGACGCGAGATTTGGGTTTTGATACGGAAATCGTTGTCGGGCGTACGATTCGTGAAGAATCCGGCTTGGCAATGTCTTCGCGCAACACGCATTTGAGCGCGGAAGAACGCTCGAAAGCGTCAATCATTTATCAAGCCCTGCGCCGTGCGAAAATTGCCGCCAAAGAAGGCGAACGAAACGCCGTGCGACTCGCCGAAATCGTGCGCGAAAAAATCGAATCGGAATCGTTCGCCCAACTCGATTACGTCGCCGTCGTGGACGGCGAAACGCTCGAACCCGTCGAAAAAATCGGCGAAAATGCCGTGCTGATTGCGGTCGCCGTCCGGTTCGGAAACGTGCGTCTGATTGACAATACGATTCTCAACCGCCAGCCGTAAAATTTGTGCCGAAAGCATATTTTGGCAGTGAACTTGCATCTAAATTTACGGATTTCAAAAGTTACCGAAATTCAACAAATATATGAAAAACATTAAATTGTTCTTAGCGGTTTCAGCGTTAGTTTTTGCCGTTTCGTTCAATATTTCGGCGCAGACTTTGACTTCGCTCGACGGCGAAAAAATCAACGTCGCCAATCAATCGGGCAAAGTCGTCGTGCTGGCAATCGGCGCGAGTTGGCTGCCGCTTTCAAAAGACCAAGCCGGATTTACCAACAAAATCGCCAACAAATTTAAGGGGCGCGAGGTCGTCGTTTATTTCATCGCCACCGATTCGACTTCGGAAAAATCGAAGAACTTTGCGACCAACGACGAACTCAACGCTTTTGCCACGCGCACGAGATTAACCGTTCCCATTCTGCGTGATTCGGACGGCGCGGCGACGCTCAAAAAATACGCGATTGACCAGATTCCGTCGTTCGTGATTTTAGGCAAAGACGGCAAACCGGCAACCGAAGCGTTCGGCGGTCTCGACCCGAAAAGCGATATTTCAATCCCAATTTCACAGGCGATTGAGAAACTTTTGTAATTGTAATTTTAATTCAGACAGGATAGACAGGATAAGTTGTTTATCCTGTTTTTCTTTTAAAGTTTTTTCGTCATTTCATAAACCAAGTTGACCGGCAAGCCGACGACATTCCAGTAATCGCCTTCGATACATTCGATGAACAGCGCGGCTTGGGCTTGGACGGCATACGCGCCCGCTTTGTCGAGCGGTTCGCCGCGTTCGACGAGAAATTCGATTTCCGCGTCGGAAAGTTCGGCGAATTTGACGCGCGTTTTTTGGATTCCGACAACCGATTTTCGAGTTAAACCATCCGCTGCCGCAGACAGTTCTGACATTTTGACCAACGCCACGCCGGTCAAAACTTCGTGCCAATTTCCCGAAAGCATTTTTAACATTCGCCGCGCATCGCTTAAATCCGTCGGTTTGCCGACGATTTGATTTTCGATGACGACGATTGTATCTGCGCCTAAAATCAAGGCGTTTTGATAATTTTCAGCGACTTTTGCAGCCTTGGCTTTCGCCAATCTCTGCACATAATCGGCGGGCTTTTCGCCTTGCAATTCGGTTTCGTCAATG
>JAJAYR010000270.1 GCA_026786155.1 Pyrinomonadaceae bacterium | reverse complement strand
CGCGAAACTTTCATTCGATATTCGACGAGTTCGCGGCTGACGTTGAAATGGCGGGCGATTTCGCGTGAAGTTTTTCCGGCTGAAACCATCGTTTGCAAAGCGGAATATGGAACGAGTGCCGCCGCGCCGACCGAATACGCCGCTTCTTCGTCGTCTTCGCGGTAATCGCGGGCAATCGGTTTGCCGTGTTTATTGACCGTTTCAATCGCCAGACGCGACGGCTGATGTCCGAGAAAAACGTGGCAGATTTCTTCCATCAAGGTCGCGTTCTGCCGGTTTTCGCCGTGCGTCGGATTTAAAATGATAAGTTTTCTGCCGTCGAATAAAGTCTGCGAACACGCGCCGCCCGACCATTTATCGCTGCCCGCGCCGAGCAGATGCGCCTTCGTTCCGGCGGTTAAGAACGGTTCGATTTGCTCGAACGAAGCGACCAGCAGATTGGCGTAACGCGCCAGTTCAAACGGATTAAGCCGCTCGTCATCGCGCCGCAAACCGGCGAATTCACGCAAGCCGATGGCTCTGATTTCATATTGTCTGCCCTTGTTGCTCGGCGGTAAATTTTCAGTATCCACGCCCGCCATTATACAAGGTGCGAGTGAAAAAGTAGAAAAGTGAAAAGGTAAAAAAGTTATATTTTGCGTCGTTTAATGTTTTGAGTTCACGCTTCAGCGTGCCGACCGCCGCGCTTCGCGGGCGAAGCAAACTAAAGTTTGAACTCAGAACACCAGACGCTTTCCCGGCTTTTTCTTGACACCGATTCAGTTTGCGACCTAAACTTGAACTTTACCGGACAGCGGTTTTTAGTATTGTGAATCTGCCGAATTATTTATCTTTAGCGCGTATCATTCTCGTTCCTTTACTGGTCGTGATTTTGCTGACACCGTTTGCCGAAGATTATTTGGGCATCAGCAGTTACGCGCTCGCCATCGCTATTTTTCTCGCCGCTTCGTTCACCGACATTCTCGACGGGCATCTCGCCCGCCGCCGCAATCAGGTTTCTAATTTAGGCAAACTGCTCGACCCGATTGCCGATAAACTGCTCGTTTCCGCCGCTTTAATCGTTTTGGTCGAAAAACATCTCGCGCCCGCGTGGGTCGTCGTCATTATTTTGGGCAGAGAATTTATCATCACGGGTTTGCGCTCGATGGCGGCAAGCGAAGGCATTATTATGCAGGCGCAGACGAGCGGGAAGATAAAAATGTGGGCGCAATGCGTCGCCATCGTCGCGCTGCTCGTCGCGGGCGCGAACGGCAATCCGCCGGTTTCCAATTTCGGCTGGGTTCTGCCGACGTTTCGCTTCTGGGAAGTCGCCGAAGTGCAGCAGGCTTTTAATCATCTTTTCAGCTTTTCGCTCAACACGGATGATTGGCGCGTGTTCGGTTATTTGGTCGGACGCGGCGCGTTGTGGGTCGCTGTCATCACCGCCATTTGGTCTATGTTCGATTATTTCAGATACTTTCTCATCGAAAACAAACGGCGCAAATTCTTAGCCGACTCAATTCTCGCCAATTCCGAAGCCGTCAAAATCGCTCCCAATTCAAAAGTTTAAAAACAAGAACGAATGACGAATGCTTTTTCAAACATTCGTCATTCGTAATTTGAAATTCGTAATTGATTATTGAAGTTCCACGCGGTCGCCCGTGTGAATTTCCTGCGTCGTGCGAACGATAACCGCCGTCGCCGTTCGTTCCTTGACGTTCAAAATCACGAGTTCGCCGACGACGTTTCGCAGATTCTCCTGCCGGTCGCGCTTGGCTCTTTTGGTCGTAACAACGCGCCCGTCGGCTTTTTCGCCGGATTTGCGACCCGCTTGATTCGAGAATTTCCCGCCGCGATATTCCCGGCTCTGAAATCCTTCCACTTTCGCGGCGACTGATTCCGCCGGTAAATCGTCGAGAATGTTTCCCGAACCGAGCGGGCGATAAATCGTCAGATAATCGCCGGTTTTGACGTTATCTTCCGCGCCCAAATCAATATAAACAATTTGTTCGCGCCCAAGCAGTTCCTGTCCGTCCCGCGCCATAAAAATTCTGCCGTTGGTTTTGCCAGTCGAATCCGAAAAAAGATTTAACGCCGGACGTTTTTCAAACAAAGGGCTGGCGCGCGTCGGAATCGGCTGCACTAAATCGCCGAGCAGCAGATTGTCGCACGACGAAATGACTCTGGCGACCGAAGTTTCCGATTTGACGTTGACGACCTCGACCGCGCCGATTTCCTGCACGTAAAAACCGAGATTTTTCTTGTCCGTCCACTTCGTGCTGACTTTGCCGCGCGGACGAATGACCGCCATCAGATCGCCGACTTTTACGCCGCGATTCGCGCCCATACTGATAAAAACGTAATCGTTCTGCGCGTAGATATATTTTTCCTGTTCCTTTTCCGCGCCGACAATTTCGTTTCTGACATCAACCGTGCCGGTTTCGACGTAACCGGCGCAGTATAAATTGTTTCTGCCGACAATCGGCATTTCCCGCACGTCCTGATTGATGACCAACCGCGGCGTTGGAGTCGGTCTCTGCGCGAAGGCATTCGCCGTTAAAATAAACACGATTAAAGAAAGCGTTCCGCAACTCGTTCTGTAAAAATTCTGAAAACTCACGTTGTTCTCCTTTTTGTTTGCTAAATTTGAATTTGAAAAAAGACAGAGGCTAATTTGAAAAATTGGCTGTTCACCCTTGCGGGCAGTTCCTATCTTAACCTTTTAGTTAAACAATCGTCAACAATTATTTTTATCATTCAACAAAACTTTATTTTACTCGGCGGCTTGCAGAAATATGTTTGATTTTGTAGTATTTTTGCTTGCGGGATTTTGAGTTTTGTCCCATCACTGACGGCGTTGAAATGGAATATATAACTTGCAGAAAATGTCTTCAATTAAAAGGAGAAAACAGTTTTAGCTGGTGAGCCAAAGCGAAGGGAATTCGCAAGTTTCGTTGTCAGGATTGCGACAAACTTTATCAAGAAAATTATTATTCAGAGAATCGTCGAAAGGAAATAGCGAGAAGTAAAATCAATACTGTAAAGTTAAGAAATCGAAACAGAGACCTGCTTTACCAGCATTTTCTGTCTCATCCTTGCGTTGACTGTGGCAACTCCGACCCGTTAGTATTGGAATTTGACCACGTTCGCGGCGAAAAGAAATATAATGTTTCCAATATGGTCTACCGCGCTTTCAGTTGGGCGACCGTTTTAGAGGAAATCGGTAAATGCGATGTTCGATGTGCCAATTGCCATCGCATAAAAACAGCCCAACGAGCAGGTTGGTTCAAATCTTTAGCTGGTGTAGCATAATTGGCTAATGCACCCGATTTGTAATCGGACGATTGGGGGTTCAAGTCCCTCCTCCAGCACACCATCAACAAGACCGTTTGTTTCGATTTTTCGAGCAAACGGTTTTTTGATGGAAATAAAAAAATGTTAATCTTTAATCTGGTTTGAAATCAAGGAGGAATTTTTTATATGTCTTTAATGATTTGTCCCGAATGCGCTCACGAAGTTTCGTCAACCGCCGCGGCATGTCCGAACTGCGGTCATCCGTTTGTGCGCCCGACTGTCCAGCCGCGCGTTATCATCAACGAACTGCCGCCGGAAAAAGAAGGTTTTCCGACGTGGGCATTTATTCCGCTCGGACTGCTCGGTCTGGTGCTGGTATTTGTGGTGTTCCTCTTTATGCGAAACGGCGACGATGAAGCGCAGCGCAATATCAACGTCCGAGTCGCTTCACAGCCGCCTTCTGGTTCGCGTGAAACGACGGTTCGCCCGGACGCGCCGCCGAATCAAATCGTCGTGCCGTCAACTTCGCAGCCCGGTCAAATCGTCGCGCCGCCGCCTTCATCGCAGACGACCGTCACGACTTTGCCTTCGACGACCACGACCGTCGTCGCGCCCGATAAAGGCACGGTTAGTTTAGAGGCGAAAGTGCTGGGCAGAACCGGCGGCGCACAACCCGTGCCGAAGGAAGTTTTTTATTTACTCGACAAGGATTTGGACAGCATTTTGAATGATGCGGACATCGAAGACGAAAGCGGGCAGGGATTGGTCAACGCCTTCGGATTATCAATAATGTTCCCTGACCGTTACGGCGATGTCAGAAAAAAAGCTCTGGCGGCAATCGGCAAACACTCGAAATACAAAGTTACGACCGACGCGAGCGGCAAAGCGCAGATGAAAGATGTCAAACCCGATAATTATTATCTGTTTGCCATCACCAAAACTGCGAACGGCTTCGCCATCTGGAAAAATTCCGTTACCATTCAGCCCGGTCAAAACGCGCTCGTTTTAGAGCCGGTCAGCCCGACGGAAATTACTCAGGAATAAGTTTTTTCAAAAACGGCGAAAAGTAGAGATGCGAAATTTATCTCTGCTTTTTATTCGTTCACGCTTCGACTTGCTGCTTTTATCATGAAACCGGCGGAAATTTTCACCAATCAATTCGGACGTTTGCGGAGCGGCTGGCGGTTCAGCGTGTTCATCGCTGCGCTGATTTTGCTGACGTTCGCGCTCGTCGGCGCGGTCGGCGCGATTCTCGTCAATCTGCCGGTCGGCGTTTCAAAAGGCGGACTGCTCGATATTCTCACGCCGCACTTTGTTTTGCTGACGCTGGCGATTTTTCTCGGCTGGCTGTGCGGAAAATTTTTAGAAGGTTTGCCGTTTCGCGCACTCGGCGCGTGGTTCACGAAAAATTGGCTGAAGGATTTTATTTGGGGACTTTTGCTCGGCGCGGTTTCGATTGGTTTGGCGGCATTGATTTTAGTCGGATTCGGCGCGACGAGTTTTCAGCTTAACCAAGCAGCCGGACAATCGGCGATTCTGCTGACGCTCGCCGTTTCGTTCGGCGTTTTCGCGGTCGGCGCGTTGGCGGAAGAAGCCTTTTTTCGCGGCTATATTTTTCAAACTTTCACCCGCGCCAAACTCGTTTTGTTCGCCGTCGCTTTAACTTCTCTGCTGTTCGCTTACACGCACACGAGCAATCAGGGCGCGAATTATCTTTCTTTTATCAACACGACTTTAGCGGGCGTTTGGTTCGGCGCGGCTTATTTAAAAACGCGGACTCTGTGGCTGGCTTTCGGTCTCCATCTGGCGTGGAACTGGATGCAGGGAGCAGTTCTCGGAATTTCGGTCAGCGGCATCACATCAATCACGACCGCGCCGCTTTTGCAGCCGACGAACAGCGGCTCAACGATTTTAACCGGCGGCGATTACGGCATCGAAGGCGGAATTGCCTGCACGATTGCGCTGATTATTTCCACTTTGCTGATTTGGTTCGCGCCGATTTTCAAACCGACGGAAGAAATGTTGAATTTAACGAGCGAGGAAGACGGAAAGCAGTAGGCAGTTGGCAGTTGGCAGTTGGCAGTTGGCGGAAGGCAGTCAGTTGAATAATCAATAAGTTTGATTGAAAGAATTCACAGGACTTTTATTCAAACTTTCCCGTCAACTGCCTTCTGCCTTCCGCCTTCCGCCAACTGCCTTCCGCCTTCCGCCTTCCGCCAACTGCCTTCCGCCTTCTGCCTTCTGCCAACTGCCAACTGCCTTCTGCTTTCCGCCTTCCGCCTTCGCCCGATAAGCGGAAATAAACGGCGCGTCCGGTCGAATCGCCGATGCTACAAGCCGTCCAAATCGCGTGGCGCGAATTGACCGAACACGCCGTCGGCGACCATCAAAATTGTGCGCTCGAATTTAAATTAAAGGAAGAACCGATTACTCTAAATGAAGCGGCGGAAAAATACGGCAGATATAATAAAGATTTGGATGTCGCCGTCATCGCGCCGCTGCGTGAAGCGTTCGGCAAGCAGACTTTCGGCAAAGTAGAGTTAATCGAAGCGCATTCGTGCGTTTTTGAAGGCAGACATTTCGCGCACGTCGTTTTGAAATATCGTAACCGGCGCGTTTCGGTTCTGATTACCGAAACCGATTTGCCCGTCGAAAACAGCGAGATTGTCAGCAAACAATTTGACGGGACAATGCAGGCGGCGAGTTTTCGCGCCGCGCACCACGCCGTTTTTGTCGTTTCGGATTTGACCGAAGTGGAGAATTCGACGATTGCCAAAGCAATTTCGCCCGCCGTCAAAAGGCATATCGAAAAATTCGGCGCGTGATTTTAAAAGGGATGAAGGATGAGGGCAGAGGGATGAATAAGAATTATTGAATCGTTGTTTTATTCATCCCTCATCCTTTATCCCTCAGCCCTTAACAATCCCGTCCGCTACCGCAGACGACTCTGACAGGAAACTTAATTATGGCGAAACGATTGGAAAAGAAACATTCGCTGGCGACGCGCTGGCTGCACTGGATAAATTTCCCGCTGCTTTTCTTGATGATTTGGAGTGGTTTGCTGATTTATTGGGCGAACGCGATTTATAAAGTCGAGATTTTCGGCTACGAATTGTTTAAGTTTTTCCCGAACTGGTTTTACGAATTTCTGGGAATTCCCTTTCGTCTCGCCGAAGGCATTTCGCTGCATTTCTTTTTTATGTGGTTTTTCGCCGTCAACGGCGTAATTTACGTTTCATATTTAATTTTTTCGGGCGAATGGCGCGGAATGCTGCCGGTTCCGGGTTCATTCAAACGCGCGGCATTGGTTACGCTGCACGATTTGCACATCGTCAAGAAACTTCCGCCGCAGGGCAAATATAACGACGCGCAGCGCATCGCTTATACGGGAACGATTCTGCTCGGTGTCGCGGCGGTCGTTACGGGTTTGGCGATTTATAAACCTTTGCAGTTGAGTTGGCTGACGAGTTTGCTCGGCGGTTACGAATGGGCGCGTTGGGAACATTTCTGGATTATGATTTTGTTCGTCGCGTTTTTCGTCGTCCACGTCGGACAGGTTGTTTTAGCGGGCTGGGGCAACTTCCGTTCGATGGTCAACGGTTACGAAGCGGTCAAAAGCGACGGCTTGCCCGCCTCGGTCGGCGAAGAAGGAGCGAAGATATGAGTGAAGAAAATAAAGGCAAAGATACGGAAGTTTTAGTCGAAAAGGTTCGTGAAATCGAAGCGATTAAAAAGACGAGCAAAAACGACGATCAGGAAAACACGGCGCGAATTCTCGATGAAAAAAGACAATTTACCGAGCCGCTAAGCGACGACGAAGCCCGCCGATTGATGGGCAAGCATTCGCGTCGTTCGTTTCTCGTCGGCGGCGCGGCGGTCATCGCGGGTTATTTCGGTTACGGTTGGCTGCGAAAGCCGGAAAACTTTTATATTTTTCAAAAGGGTTTCAAATTTAACGAAGATGTCAGCCAGAAATTTTTCGGAAATAATGACCTCGCGCCGGAATTTCCTCTGAGTCGCGCCGGTGCGAGAAGTAACGGCGCAATCGGTTTAGGCGAAGATTTCGACCCGGCGGATTGGGATTTGCAGGTCGTCGGCGCGGCGAACGCCAACAATTATCCGCAGTATTTCGCCGACATTTCATTCGGCGGCGAAGACAACGCGCCGCGCAGTATGGACACGCCGCCCGCGCCGAATGTTCCCGTCGCCGGATTGCTCTTAAGTTTGGACGACATCAAAGCGTTGCCGCGCATCGAGATGACGACCGAACTGAAATGTATCGAAGGCTGGAGTCAAGTCGTCAATTGGACGGGCGCGAGATTTTCCGATTTCGCCGCCAAATTTCCGCCGCCGCCGAACACAAACTACGTTTCGCTGGTTACGCCCGACCGCGGCTATTACGTCGGTTGGGATATGCCGAGCATTATGCACCCGCAAACGCTGCTCGCGTATGAAATGAACGGCGCACCGCTGGAGGCGATTCACGGCGCACCATTGCGGCTTGTAACGACGACGAAATACGGCATTAAGCAAATCAAACGCATCGGGCGCATTGAATATACCAACGAACGACCGGCGGATTACTGGGCGGAACAAGGCTACGACTGGTATTCGGGACATTGAGAACTAATACTGGAGCGCGGAGACTGGAGCGCAAGCATCCCTGCTTGCAATGAGTGTCGGCTTCCGACACGAAAAAGCGTCGCTTAACTCGTAATTTGAACGAAGCGCAAGTTAGCCGCTTCT
>JAJAYR010000269.1 GCA_026786155.1 Pyrinomonadaceae bacterium | reverse complement strand
TAACTAAGCAGGTAAGCAAAAGTTTCAAGGTATTTTGAAAAGTTCAGAGTCCAAACTTTAGTTTGCGTTTTCGCCGCGCTTCGCTGGCGGAAGACACGCGCGGGGCGTGGACTCTGAACAAAGCAAAATGCTTCATTACTTTTGCTTGGGTGCTTATGAGTTTTTCGCCCGCAGATTTTCCAGTCGGCGGCTGACATCACGATAATTGATGTCTTCGGCGTAGAGTTTTTCAAAATACTGAACGGAGCTTTTAATTTCGCCGCCCGCCTCGAACGCATTGCCGAGTTCGTAATAAAGAGCCTGTTTTTCTTCGTCCTGCAAATCCGCCACTTCCAGACTGCGCCGATACCAGATGACCGCCAGATGCGGCATCTGTTTTTCCAGAAAACAGTGTCCCAAAAGATTCGCGCAGTGAAAAAACCGGCGTGTGCCGTCGTTCATTTCAATCAAATTTACCGCGTCCTGAAACTCCCGGATGGCATCTTCCAGCAAGCCCATTTCCTGATACGCGGTCGCCAGATGAAAATGCGTTTCGTAGCGGTCGTCTCGATCAGCGGCGTTATCGGTTTCTTCCGCGTCGAGTTCGCCGCTCAAATCGTCGAGATTTTCGACTTTCCTCGAATTATTTGATTTTGTTGCTACCGACGTTTCCTTTTCAGAAACCACTTTGATTTCCGGGGTCGGCGCAAAACCGTATAAACGGGCGCGGAAATCTGAAATCTGCGGCTGCGTTCCGAATTGCGCTTCGAGTTCGTCCAAAGATTTGGCGGCTAAATCTTGATAGCCCTGCTCGATGTAGAATTCGATGCTTTCGAGTTCTTTTTGCAGTTTCAGTTCGTCGGAAATTTTCAGCGTTCCGCCAGTCTTTGCCGCCGATTCCGAATTAACAATTTCGGTCGCCGGAAAGTCTTCGACGATTTCGGCGTAACTCGTCGCGTCGTAGAAGGCGGCTTCTTTCGTGCCGTTTGATGAACCGTTTGACGCGCCGTGATGACCATTTTGACCGTTTTGAGTCGTGCCGTTCGATTCAAAATCGCAGGTGCTTTTTATTTCGGCGAAACTGAATTCGGCGACTTTTCCTTCAAAATCATCCGATTCTTCAAAGTCTTCGACCAGCGCGAAGTTTTCAAACTGCGAAACTTCAAAATAGTTTTCCGCGTCCGTCGCCGTGTCCGTTTCAAAGCCCTGCGCCGTATTTATTTCCTGCAATCTTTGCGTGATTTCGGTTTTCGGCGCGGTCAAAACGAGTTGCGAAAGCGCGTAGCGTTCGTTTTCGACATCGCCGTTCGCCCGCGCCGTTTCGACCAATCTTTCAAGCGATTCTTTGAGCGTGTGCGGGTCGCGCTGCCAACTACAATACTGCACCAAAAGCCTGACAGCATCGGTGCGTTCGGGATTTTTGGCTAAAATTTCGTTCGTCCATTCGAGAAAGTTTTCCGCCTGTCCGCCGACCAGCAGATGTTCCGCCGAATGCGTCAGGATTCGCACCGCCGCGTCCAGATTGCCGCCTTTCAGATGAAGTTTGACGAGTTCTAAAAATTTCGGGTAATTGGCGGGTTCCTGCTCGACTAATTTGAAAATCACTTTTTCCGCTTCCGAAAGATTTTCCGCTTCCAGGTAGCAATCCACTAAAAGATAGAGAACATCGCGGTTATACGGCTGTTCGGCAAAAACCTTTTCGAGCGTCTGCGCCGCTTCTTCCGGGTCGCCCAGCCCGATTTGCGCTTTGACCAAACCTTTTAACGCCCGCAAATCGTCATTTTTGATTTCCAAAGCTCTCGAAAATGCCGTCAGCGACGATTCGTATTTTTCCTGTTGATTGAGCCGCCATCCGGCTTCGGTGAACGCCCATGCCGCGTCGTCCAATTGTTTTTCCTGACAATAAGCATCGGCAATTTTCAAATAAATTTCCGTGTTGTGCGGGTCGAGTTCGGCGATTTGTCTCCAAATCGTCAACGCTTCGATTTTTTGTCCCCGGTTCTGATATTGTTCGGCGAGCGTCGTGTAATGTTTTCGCGCTTCGGCAACCGAGCCTTTCATATGATAGAGTTGCGCCAGTTTTGCCGAGATTTCCATCGAATGCGGTTCGATACGGAAAATCTTGTTGTAGATGGCGATAGCTTTATGGGAAAAACCTTGGTTGTGGTAATGCTCGGCAACTTGCGTGAAACAACCGACGGCTTCCTGTTTGTTGAAATTTTTGGCGTGCAGATCGCCCAGAATGTTCAACGTGCTGAAATCCTTCGGGTCGTTTTCGACGACTCGCTGATATTCGTTAATCGCCGCGCGAATTTTGCCTTGCGACAAAAATCGCTCGGCATTTCGCATAGCTTTTATTTTCTCGAAGCTCATTGTGAATCAAATGCCTAAAGTCCGAAATTTGTTTTATAATTCTGTCAGAAAGTGCGTCGGCGAGGTCGAAAAGAGGTCGGAAGATAATTCCTGCTTAGTCTCCAACCTAAAATTATCACGTCCCCGCAAATTGTGTCAACAAGTTTCAACATTTTTATCATAACTTTAAAGACAATCGTTATTTTTAACGCGGCTTTGATTTTTCCGAATCTTTTTTCTAGTCTTAACTTTATGCAAGCATTGATTCTCGCCGGCGGCAAAGGAACGCGGCTGCGTCCGCTGACGGTCTATACGCCAAAGCCGATTGTGCCGGTTCTCAATCGTCCGTTTTTATTATATCAAATCGAAATTCTGCGGCGAACCGGAATCGAAGATATTACGCTTTCGCTGAATTATCAGCCGGACAAAATCGAACATCTGCTCGGCGACGGCGCGGAATACGGC
This sequence comes from Pyrinomonadaceae bacterium, assembly GCA_026786155.1. Classification (GTDB taxonomy): domain Bacteria; phylum Acidobacteriota; class Blastocatellia; order Pyrinomonadales; family Pyrinomonadaceae. The sequence goes on along the minus strand of JAJAYR010000269.1, from coordinate 1,046 downwards.
GTAAAACTGCGCTATTTGACCGAACCTTCGCCGCTGGGAACGGGCGGCGCGTATAAATTCGCGGAAAATGAAATTCGTGAAACGACAATTGTTTTTAACGGCGACGTTTTGACGGATTTAGACGTTTCCGAAGTCATCGAATTTCACCGGCAGAAAAACGCGGAAGCGACGATTGTTCTCACGCCGGTTGCAAATCCATCAGCTTACGGCTTGGTCGAAACCGACGCGGACGGACGAGTGAGGCGTTTTTTGGAAAAGCCGAAACCCGAAGAACTCGCCGGATTGACGACCGAAAATATCAACGCGGGAATTTACGTTTTAGAGCCGGGCGTTCTGGATTTGATTGCGGAAGGCGAAAATACGTCGTTTGAATATAATGTTTTTCCCGACTTGCTGAAAGCGAAAAAAGAATTTTTCGCTTTCGTGATGAATGAAAATTACTGGCGCGACATCGGCACGCCGCCAAGTTATTTGCAGGCGCATCACGATTTTTTGAGCGGACGAATTAAGAATTTCGAGATTGAAAAATCAGGCGAAGCCGAAATTTCGCACACGGCAATCGTTGATAAAACCTCGATCATCGGCGCGGACTGCATCATCAAACCGAACGCGAGAATTATCAATTCGGTTCTCGGCGCGGGCGTTCACGTCGAAGAAAAAGCGGTCGTCGAAAACTCCGTCATCTGGGCGTACACGCGCATTTCCAGCGCGGCGCACATCCAAAACGCCGTCGTCGGCAGAAGTTGTCATATCGGCAGAAACGTCTCGGTCGGCGAGGCAGCGGTTTTGGGCGACAAGACTTCTTTAACCGATTACACGAAAGTCTAGCGAAAACCCCGAAGAGATTTGAACTTTTCTCGTGCTGTTTCGCGGTTTGTTTTTCTTTAACGAATATTTAATTGAAGCCTGTGCGTAATTCAAATTGTTGAAAATTCTCCGCGTTATTTGGGTTAACCATTTGGTGTAATATTTTTTTGGAAACCAAAGGGTTAGCCAAAAAACCGGGGAATAGAAGCGTTCTCATTTAAAAAAAAAACCCCCCCCCC
>JAJAYR010000268.1 GCA_026786155.1 Pyrinomonadaceae bacterium | reverse complement strand
CGGATGCGTGGCTTCGACGGCGGTAAATTTTTCGAGAATTTTATAAGAATGTTTCGCGCCTTTCGGCACGACCCACGAATCGCCTTTTTCGAGTAAAACCATTTGACCTTCCAGATGAAGTTCGGCTTTTCCTTCGATGACGTAACCGACCGTTTCGTAATCGCGTTTGTGTTTTTCGTCCGAATCTTCCGCTTTGACGTTTTCCCATAAACGCATCGCCACGCTTACGCCCGAAGCCAGATATTTTTGCCCCATTTCGCCGGTCGGCGAATTTTCCGACATTACTTTGACCACCGATGTATCACCCATTTTGTTTTACGCTCCTTAATAAGTTTTCCGTTTTATCAGAGCAAGCAATATGCCAGCGGCGTTTAGTGGGGAAAATGGTTTTACATCATACGGATTTGAATGTTTTTTTCGGGCGCGGCGTTTGATAATCGTTCAGTCGGCGGAAATTTATTCGTTGCCGACGACCGATGAAATATCACCGCCGCAGTGCGGACACGGCGGGCAGGTTTTTTCTTTAGCGTGTCTTTTTTTGAGTTCGTCGGCGAATCCGCCCGCCAGAATTCCGGTCGGCAGGGCGAACATTCCGATTCCCAAAAGGGCGATAAATCCGCCGAGCAGTTTTCCTAAACCCGTAATCGGGAAGACATCGCCGTAACCGACCGTCGTTAAAGTCGCAATGCCCCACCACATCGCCGACGGAATATCGGGAAACTTGTCGGGCTGCGCTTCGGTTTCAACGACATACATCAAACTCGAAGAGAAAAGCAGCAGCATCAAAACCATCACGACCGTCACGAGCAATTCTTCTTTTTTCGAGCGCACCACATCGTCGAGCGTATTCAACGATTCGACATAGCGGCTCAATTTGAACAGCCGGAACAGGCGGAAAATCCTCAAAAAGCGCACGATTCGCATATCAACCGTAAAAATCAGCGGCAGAAACGCGGGCAGGATTGCCAGCAAATCAATTATTGCCATCAAGGAGAAGGCATAGCGCACTCTGCCCCAAAAAGGTTTCGCATAACGCGGGTCGAGCGGCGCAATCCACAACCGCAAAAGATATTCGATACTGAAAATCGTAACTGAAACAATTTCAATCGCGTAAAAGACACTGCCGAAACGCGCGTTCAAATCGTCAACCGTTTCCAGCACAACCGCCGCCGTATTTATCAAAATCAGCAGCATCAAAAAGACGGCGACCACGCGGTCAATCACTTCGCCGTCGTCGGTTTCGACCAGAATGTCATAGACGCGGTATTTTATTCGTTCATACATAACGGGCAATTATTTTTTCACCTCGCAGCATAATTCGACCATTGCATTCTCTTTCTTTTTATTTCGTCTCGCAGTTGTTCGATATTTCCGGCTTTGATATTTTCCACACCCGCGACGTTTTCCAGCCCGCAGGCGGTTGAAGCGACGACGGGAATTCGGTTGGCGACGGCTTGCAGCAGCCGGCGCGGTTTGTGTTCGACGAACGCGGGCAGCGCGACCAAATCGGCGCGTTCAAGCCAATCGTCGCCGCCTTTTTCCCAATCAACGCCGCGCCAGAAATCCGCGCCTTCGAGTTCCGCGCCGAGAACGATTAACTTTATGTCCGAATCTTTTATCGCCTCGCGCAGCTCGTAACAGCCTTTGCGCCCGACGGTCGAAGCGGGAAAAACGACGGTGAATTTTTCATTCGGTCGTTTGACGATTTTTCTCGCGGGCGGAGTTTTCCAATCCAAAAGCGCGGCGCGATCAGGATAAAGCGCGGCGACTGCGCTGTGCGGCGTGATGATTTTACCGGCGTTTTGCAGGGCTTCGGTTTCCGCTTCAATTAAGTTGTCGTCGGCGCGAAAGTCGCCGAGCGTCACGCTTTTCGGGTGGAGCGCGGCGGCGAAATTCAATGTTTCCTGCAATTTCTCAATCGGCAGACCGGTCATCAAAACATCGAAACTGCGCCCGCCGAGTATTCCCGAACGCCACAGAAACGGGAGCAGATTTTGCTGAACGACCAGATGCGTCACATCATATTTCAAATGCCCCGCGTAACTTTCCGCCAGTTTTCGAGACATCGCCAGCAGATTTAATTGCCGGGACGCGCCTTGCGCGGCGAGTTTACGCGATTTGTAAGAACGCTCCAGCGCGACCAAAAAACTTTGTCGGATGTTGTTGAATCCTCGACAATTCCAGGCGTAATTCGCTTTCCGAAAACGCGCACCGTCGAGCGGAACAAACAAAACGTCTTTGGCGGTTCGCATTTTTTGCAGATACTCGTCAAATTCGGCTGAAAACTCGTCAACCAGAAAAGCCGTGCGCCCAAAATCGAGATTTGCCTCCGCCTTTAAACTGCGAAAACAATCGCCCGCGCCGCACGACGCGCAGGAATTCGTCTTTTGGATTTTCGACTTCGGATTCTCAAATTCGTCGTTCCGCGCAATTTGAAACAGCTTCGCGTTTTTGACCGCGCTTTTGAATTCAACGGTCAAATAGTTCGCGTCGAGTTTCGCCGCGATGCGAAAATCCGCCGCCGATTTAAACCGCAGATCAATGTAATTCCAGAAAACCGTCGCGTCGCGCCCTTGTTCGGCGAGCGATCCGGCGACGATCTGCGAATGCGCGTGGCGTTCGACAATCTCGAAACCGGCTTTCAACGCCGCGTCGTAAAGCGCGTTCGACAATTGGCAAAGCCCGCCGCCGACACTCGGAACCAGACAGCCTTCGCGCAGTTCGCGCCCCGCCACATAACCTTTCACTTTATTCGCCCGTCCGAGGTGTTTCCAAAAACTGAAAATCGCGCCGGCGGGAATTTCCAAGCCGTTGATTTTTTTGACCGCGAGCCGCAGATTATGCACTTTGCCCGCCAGCAGAAATCGTTCTCCCGGTGCGCTTTCCGTCCACAAAAGCGTTTTCGAGGCGGCGACGATTGTTCCGTCGGAGAGATTTCCGGCGAGCGGAAACCGCCCGATTCTTTTATCGGAAGCGTTGGCAATGCCGCGTCGAGCCTGCAAAAGCGATGCTTTTCCGCGAAAAATGAACGCCTGCGCGTAAGTCTGAATGTTATTTTCTCGCTTCATCTACTCAGAAATTCAGGTGGAGTTTGTCCGTCAGTAAATCTCTGCTAAATTACACTAATTATGGTAAAACTTCTATTTCTTTTTTCGTTTGTCCTTTTAAGTTCGACTAACATCGCCGCGCAATCGAGAGACGCGAAGATTTCCGCCGAAGTTCAATCGGTGATGAACGCGCAGGTTCTGGCGTGGAACGCGGGCGACATCGAAGGGTTTATGCGCGGCTACTGGAAATCCGAAGAGATGAAATTCGTCTCCGGCGACAATGTTTCGCGCGGTTGGCAGGCGGCACTCGACCGCTACAAAAAGAATTACGATTCCAAAGCGAAGATGGGCGTTTTGACTTTTTCCGGGTTGGAAGTCAACGTCATCACCAAAGATTCGGCGGTCGTTTTGGGCAGTTGGGCATTGGCGCGTGAAAAAGATAATCCGAAAGGGAAATTTACGCTCATTTTCCGCAAATTCAAAGACGGCTGGAAAATCGTTCACGATCATACTTCTTGATTTCGGATTTTTGATTAGGGGAAATTAAACTTATGAACTTGAGCGACATTCAAGACAATTTAATCGGCGTTTGGGCGGGAGATAACCTTTTGCGGTTGAGTTGGCAGAATCCTTCGGATTTCCAATCACGCGGCG
>JAJAYR010000267.1 GCA_026786155.1 Pyrinomonadaceae bacterium | reverse complement strand
CATTTGCACGACAACATTCACAAAGAAATCGAATCCGGCAAAATCATCGGCGTGGACGACCCGTCGAGTATTGAAATTATTTCCGGCGCAACGAAAGACAAAAACGGCATCATTCAGGAATTCGATACCAGATTAGAAAGAGTTTTACTGGCGGCGAAAGGCAATGTGAGTGTTCACGATTTGGCGGGCGTGGTGAAATTAGCCGACGCGCATCCGTATTTGAAGGAACTCATTGCCTCGTTTGCCGACGACTACCCTGAACTGCAAGCCCGCGCCATTATTAAAGAATCTTCCCAACTATCCGGCGCGGCGTTGGAAAGAATGTTGACATCGGCACAGAACCGGCTTGACCGCGCCGCCGCTAATTACGACCAGCAGCTAATTAAACTGCGTCAAATGCAAATCGCGGCGGGCAGTTTGCTTCTAAGAGAGTTCAAATCAAGAACGACGCAGCAGAATCTATTCGCGCCGTTTTCACTTGATTCTTACGAGCGCGGGCAAATTGATTTTCAGTTGAAAAGAAGTCTGTTGGTTGAGGCGACCGAAGAGGAGCGCGAAGACATTCTGACGAAAAAAACAAACCGGGCGGCTGCGTCAACCTTTGCCGGACGCGCCGAACAGTTGCGGATTGCGGGTTATTCAGACGCACAGGTTGATGAGATTTTAGCGCAGCCGCCAGCGGTTGCCCAAGTTATCCCGAATCCGGCGATGCCGATTATTTAATTGTATGGCTAAAATTATCTGGAACAAAAACATTGAACTTGAGAACAAAATCGAGATTGAAAAATATCTCACCCCGTTTTTGTGGCTCGTGCCGCAATGGTGTCAAAAAATAGAGGTAAATTTAACGTGCGCGAATGCAAATTACACGGCGCAAATTTTAACGCGCTACGAATACCGGGACGCGCATTTAGACGTGGCGACCGATTGGCTGAACCAAACCGCCGAAAAGAAAACTTCCGATTTGGTTCACGAATTGGCGCACAATTTTTACAACCCGCTTTATTTATTTGCGCTGGACAATTTTGATATTTTATTGTCGGAAAATGAATCAGCGAAATACAAACAATCAATGCGGGAATCACTGCGAATTTTTAACGAACTAGGAACGACCGATTTAGCGTTTGCGATTTTGAACAAATTCAATGAACCCAAAAACGCCGACTGATTTTTATGCCTGACGAACCGCGAAAGCCGACACGTATTCCGAAATGCAGCATTGCGCCCGCGCCGCCCGCTCACCGTTTTTATTTCACGTTTAACGAAATGAAATCGGCGGCGATTGTCATTGCGCGGGAAATCATCAAAGACGAGGGCGCGAACGCGCCGCCGGATGTCGTGCGGTTTTTGAATGAGTGCGGGCGAAAAACGGCGTGATTTGGTATGATTGAGAAATTATGATTAAAATCAAAACTTCAATCTGAATAATTTTGCTTGCAATTTATATTTAACTAAGTTAAATTTATTTTGAAGCGCGAACGCGCCGACAATTTAATACACAAAGGGAAAGAACCTTTTAAGGAAAAGCCCGTCGAATTTAGAGAAATCTAATTCGGCGGGTTTTTTGTATTTCACGCACACAGCAACCAAAACCGTTTAAGACGGAAAACATTGAGAGGCAAAGCCAATAATGTCAGCAAAAATTGTATTCGATACCAAAGAAGAAATCAGAGAGGATTTGCGCGATAAGGCAAAGGAAATTGACGGCAAGTTTGAACTCGATGCCAAGGGCATTTTGAGCAAAAACACGGAACTGCTCGGCAAAAACACCGCGCTCGCCGATAAAGTCGAAGAGCTTGAATCAGCCAACGCCGAACTTAAAAAGAGTTCCAAAATGCCAGCCGGTCAAAAGTTGGTTGCCGCAGATGTCGCCGAATTAGGTGAAGCGGCGCAAACAGCCGGACTTTCCACAGACGAGATGCCGACTTTGAAAACCGCCGCCGCCGATCTGCAAAAACAGATTGACGGATTCGCGCAGGAAAAAGTCATTGCCGAAGTCGCGGCGAATTTGGGTTTTAATAATCGCTTCATTCTCGCCGCCAGAGACAAGGGTTTGCGGTTTGAGAAAACGCAGGAAACAGCCGACGGCAAAGCCGTCGAAGTTTGGAACGTGAAGGGCGAGGGCGACACGAAAACAAAAGTCGAAGAGTTTTTGAAAACCGACGGTTACTTCAAAGAATTCGCGGAAACCTTCAAATCGGATAACAACAAATCATCAGGAAACACGTTTGACCCGGCTCCGGCGGGCGTGAGCGATACTCTTTTCGACAAAATCCGCAAAGGCGCGGAAGAAAAGAAAAAGAACGCTCCGCCAATCGGCAGCCTGCGCGAACTTGCCGGAGTAATTCATTAGGAGAAAAATATGCCTATTTCAGTTAGCAAAACAGTCGGAGGTCAGGCGCACGCGCCTGTTTTCGTCGGCGAGATTTTAGCTTCCGATGTCGTTAATGTGGTAGTTACCGCGCTCTCGACCGCCGAAGTTGATACCAAAGGCTTTTTGAAGCCGGGAGTCCCGTTTTCAAAAGCCGGGGCGCTCGTCGGTGCAGCCGTTCCCGTCTACGGAGTGACGATTGAATCAATTAAAGTCGCCGCGTCCAATTCAGCCGCCGACATCGCCGCCGCTGCAGCCGCCGTGCCGGTTGCCGTCGGCACTATCGGAACAGTCAACCGAGACATCGCCGAAGACAATTTAGGACGGGTTTATACCGCCGCCGAAATTGCCGGATTTGATCTTGCAGGTTCAAAACTGCATTTAACCAGAACATAAGGAGAACTTGAACAAATGAGTAATTTTGCTTGGATTTCCGCAATTGCATCATTAAGCGAGCCAGCCTTAACGGTTCTGGCTCAAACCATAAATGCGTCCGACGTTCCCGACAATCTGATTTACGAGCGATTTTTCCCTCGTGAAAATGTTGATTCGGTTGATTTAGACGAAATTACGACGCTTGACTATCGCCCGGTCGCCGACCGCCGTGAATGGAATCAGCGCGGGCGTTTGATTCCGAACAAAACACCGGACACGAAAAAAGTTTCTATCGTGCCGGTCGAGTCCTATTTCAAATGGGGCGAGTATGAACTGCAAAAACTCAAAGAAAGAACGCTCGGCAATGCCGCAGTTTTGCAGCAGATTATGGAGACTTCGATACCGGGCAAACTCAACCAACTGGTTGAGTCGAATTATCGCCGGATTGAACTCGATGCTTTCAGCGCGTGGATTTTGGGAACGATTACGCAAAAGAATCCACAGACGGGAGAAACCTTTGCCGCGTCTTTGAATTACGATGCCGGTCGTTACCTGACCGCGCCGACAGCGTGGAATGATGCCGGTGTCAATGCT
>JAJAYR010000266.1 GCA_026786155.1 Pyrinomonadaceae bacterium | reverse complement strand
TCGATTATTACACCGTTACGGGACGCGACGAACTCAAGCAGGAAGAACTACTTTGCTCTTGGGACCGGCGCGAACAGGATTCGTTTATGCGGGAAGCACACCCACTTGTTGATGCGTTGCCGGAAACCGAACGCGCCCGCGCGCTCGAATCGGCGCGCCAGCAGCGATGGACGCGACGGTTTTTAATCTTAGGCGAAGTCGCTGCGGCTTACTCTAAAGCCGAGGCAAGCGACTTTCCAACTTTGCTCAGGCTCGACGAAGTTGACAAATTCGGCGCGGCAATCGAAGACGCTCTGCTTTCGCCGCTCGCCACGGGGAAAATTTACGTCGAACGCTTGAGCGAAGGCTTTGTCGGCTGCATTAATGAAGACGTTTTGCCGATTGTCATCTCAACGTCGAACGATTCGCGCCACGAATTATCACAGCCTTTCCGCGACCGTCATCTGCACACTTATTTCGCCACGCCCGGTTTGATGAAAGAGCTTCAAATTTTGCGGGCGCGGTGTCCCAAAATCAAGGCGGCGAATCTGTCAAACGCTTTGAAACTGCTCGACGCGATTCGCTCGGTCGCCGGGCTGTCTCATTATCCGTCGGTCAGAACCGGCATTCAGCTCGCTCGCGCTTTTGAACGCGACAACATCGAGGAAATCACCGAGCGCAATGTTTCGATTTATTTCACTTACTTCGCCAAAAATCGGCGCGACGCGGAGTATTTGAAAAAGCAGCTTCCTTATCTCCTATCCTGCGTCGGCACTTTTCATCCAGGCGTGGACGGCGGACTTTCCGAGCTTGATGCGGAATGGGCGCGGCATTGGGCAAAAATGCGCGGATTCATTGATGTTTGCCGAGATGAGCAATTTGCTGAAGAGTCAAAAGATTCACACCAGTTTGAGCAGGCGGTAAATCTTTTACCAAACGATTTTTCTCATCCGCCCGCGGCGATGTGAAGCGAACCAATTTTTTAATCACGGAGTAAAACCAAATGTTTTCATTTCTATCGTTTTTGGGGCGCGGCGCGGTATCGCCTGATTCAGACAATAGTAAAAATTCAAAAAAGAATTCCGCCGAAAAATCTAAATTCATCGGCTCGCCGCTTTTCAATGTTTTGCTGATGGTCGCGCTGATGCTCGGCGTGTCGGCGTTTTTCCGAATTTTGGAATGGCGCAGATTAAACGCGCAAACCCAGATTCAGATTAACGATTCGGAAACGGTCGCTGACCGCGGTAATGCGAAAAACAAAATCGCCTCCCAGCCCGCCGACGTATTCGGCGGCGAAGTTTTCGACACGAGCCGCCGCTTGCGCGAAACGGGCGCATTGGGTTTTGCCGTCTGTTTGAGCATTTTGGACGAAGCAAGAAGCAAACGCCAGATTCCGGGTTCGATTAAAGCACTTATAAACGCCGTCACGTCGCGCGAACTTTTGCCGCCCGGCTTAACGGTCGAAAACGGCGAAATCCGTTCGGAAACGAGTGTAATTTACATTCGCTACCAGCCCGAACCGATGCAGATTGAATTCGTGTCCGTTCCCGCCCAAGCGCGGTTTGGTCCAACGCTCCTGATGCGCTTTCCGTTGGTCAGCGCAGATGGGAAAAACATCGCTTATTTTCAATCTTCACGAATCGCCGGTGTTAATCTTCCGCCGCCGTTCGCGCCCGCTTCGGAAGTAATCCGCAGAGGCTGGACTTTGGAAGCGTGGCGCGGGAACGAGGTCGGCGGAGGCAATCAGGATTTTGTCCGAATGCTCGCCGATGAACAGGAAAATTTAAAAAGCACTGCGGCAAATAATGATAATGAACGCTCGCGTTAGTTTTTCGCTTAAATACCTTACTGAAGTTTTATGTTGAGCCGCAAATGGATCGAAAACTTGGATGCGAGCGGGCGCATTTACCGCAAAGCTAACGAGCAGTATCTGCCCGCTTATCAAGCCTTCTGGCTGCTCGCGCGAGATGTCAGCACCGGCGTTTTGCTGTTCGTCTTCGGTTGGGTAAACGCCGCGCTCTGTTTGATTTCTGGATACTTGCTCGGAATCTCCAGTCTTCTGTGGCTCGCCGCGCTTGCCTTTGCCGCCCTCGCCGTCGCCGCGTCTTTGTTCGACGCTTACTCGCTCGTTTTTCCGTATTACCAATTATGGACACGGACTACGCACGGCTCGGCGCGATGGGCGACGCTCGACGATTTGCGCGTCCATGATTTGCTACGCAAGATCGGCGAGCCTGTGCCGAACGGAGCTTTGAGAATCGGTAGAGTTTTTTCCGACTACGATTTGATTTTGCCAAAGAATCTGTGGCTTCTTCATATGGTCTTTTTCGGTCCGACGGGCGCGGGCAAAACCAAGACGTTTTTTATGAGTATGCTGCGTTATTTGGCGCAACACGGGTCAACCATCGCCTTCGACCCGAAGGGCGAGCTTTACGAGCAAACGGCGATGGATTATCGCACGCATTATCGGCTCGATTTAATCAATCCCGCCCAAAGCGACCGCTGGAATTTTATGCCGCTTTGTTGCGGCAGCGCATTCTTCGCTAATTCTATCGCGGGAATGATGCTTTCATTGGAAGCGAGGGCGAAAACCAATCAAGACCCGTTCTGGGGAAACGCCGAGCAGGTTTTACTGACCGCCGTTCTGCTTCATCTCGCTGAATGTTATCCTGCGGCGACTCCAGCTTTCGCTTATGATTTCGTTGCCGAATTTGATTCTCTCAAAGAAAGTGAGCGCATCAATGAATTGAAAGATTCGCCCAGTCCGCTGGCGCGACAAGCGATGCAGGTTGTCTGCAATAGTGCGCCGGAAAATACTCTCGGTTCGGTTCTTCTCGGTTTGGGAAACAAACTCCGCCCGTTTACGCTCGACGAAGCGCGTCAAGTGACGGCATTGCCTTCGCACCAAGAGTTGCAGGAAGGTGTGAAACTTATTGACTTCGCCAAATTGCGCGAGCCTGGAACAGCCATTTTCATCGTCGTCCCGGAAGGCGCGACCGAAGTTTACAAAGAATTTCTGGCGACGTTTTTCGGGCAGGCGATTTTTGAATTACGGCTCGACAACACGCGCGAGCCGGAGCATCCGTGTCTGGTTTTGATTGACGAAGCCCGCGAATTGGACGTGGCGGAAGTGCGCCGCATCGCCGGCATCGGGCGCGGGCGCGGAATCGGAATGGCTTTAAGCTATCAGGATTATCCGCAGGTTTTAGATCAATACGGCGACAAAGGCGCGAAGGCGATTTTGGAAACGATGATGACCAAAATCTTTTTGCCCGGCGTGAACGGCGATACTGCAACTTATGCTTCCGACCTTTTAGGCAAAACGACAATTCACACCGAAACTTCGGTTGACTATCAGGGAACTGATAAAGACAACACGCGCTATTCCGATGCCGGACGCGCTCTGATGCTACCCGACGAGATCCGCCAGATGCCGAAATTTCGTCAACTGCTCGTCGTCACCGACACCGCGCCGCCCGTCAAAGCCGCTTTTCCGCCAATTTATTTGCGGCGCGACATTCAAAAAGCGGTCGCATACGCCAAGCCGGAAGTTTTACGGCTTGGTGATTCAAGAATCTTCAAAGGGGGAAGTTTTAATTCACCGAAAACCTCCTGCATGAACGGCTCGTTTCTCGCTGCCGATGCTTCAACTGTTCCGAAGAAGCAGACAAAAACGAAAAAAACAAAAAATAAATCCGTCGCTGTGACCTCAATAGCCGGCAATGCGATTGCGGTTTTAGAGCCGAATTCGACTGGCGCTCAATTAGAGATTCAATCGGGCATTACAGACCGCGCGCTCGATGAAATCGGCGAGCGAATGGCGGATTTCGAGACGGCGAATGAAAACGGCGGCGACGAAGACGTTTTAGCTTTAGCCAATGGTGAAACTTCCGGCGAAGACGAGAAAGATTTTATGGAGCAGGAATTGAAAACATTTTTGACGGATGACGGCGAACCGAAAACACAAACACAATTTGAAAGCAATCCGAGCGAAGAGGGCGGGGAAATTACCGATTGTTTCGATTCCGAAACTGTTTTGCGCTCGCGCGAGATTAAAAATTCAAACGATAAAACCCGAAAAAATCAGGAAATAACTTTGACCGCGAATGTCGCCTTAACCGCAAGCGAGGCGGCGCGCGAAAAGAGGCGCGCCCGCCAAACGCTTGAGTCGGAAGACGAATTTTATAACGCGCTCGTCCAGCGCGTTTTGTAATCTTTTTGAATTTATGAAAAACAGTTCGATGAAATTAACCTTTATCATCACACCTTTGATGGTCGTGCTGGTTCTCGGCTCGTACTTTTACTCGCTCTGGGCGGCGGAAGTAAAACGCCGCGACGAGCTCCCGCAGGACGGCGCAGCGTCACTTACGAGAGATTTGCTGAAATATCACGAGCAGACCGGCACTTTCCCGGAAGAACTGCGCCCGCTCGTCGGCAAAGTTTGGGACGCTAAAAAACAGCGCGATTTTGACCAGACCGGCAAAGTCTTTCAACACGGCAAAGTTTTTTATCTTTACGCGCGTCAGAATTCGCATCTCTTTTCGCTCTGGGCAGTGCCGTTGGGCGAGCGGCGCGAAGAAGGCGTTTCTTGGTATATTTTAGCTTCGCCCGACGCAATTCGGCGTTGGAAAGGTCCGGCGATTCCCGACAACCAAGTGCAGAAACTAAATTCTTCGCCGAGCATCCAGCTTCTCGCGTTGCTAGGACTGACCGAGCAGCCGCCAACTGATTTGAGAAAGACTAGCGGCACAAATAACAATCAGCCGGCGAAACTT
>JAJAYR010000265.1 GCA_026786155.1 Pyrinomonadaceae bacterium | reverse complement strand
GTGTGCCGGTCGTTCCCGATGTATAAGTCAGTTGCGCCAAATCTTCGGGTTTCGCGGGTGTCGGTTTCGTGTCGAAATCAGCCGGTCGTTTGGTGCTTGTCCAATCTTCAAACGATTGAAAGCCATTTTTCGATTCGACGTTTTGCAGCACGACGGCGGGAATTTTTCTGCCCAAGTTTTCTTCGAGCGCGTGGAAAGTTTTGATAAAATCTTCGCCGATAAACGCCATTTTCGCTTCGGAATTATTGATAAAATTCGTCAGCGTTTCAATTTCGGCGTGCGGGTCAACGGGAACGCAAACCGCGCCGCGAAACAGAATTCCGTAATACGCAATCGCCCAGCGCGGATGATTTTCGCCGATTAACGCCACGCGGTCGCCGAACGCAATGCCTTCTTTTTCCAGACGGAAGGCAATCGAACGCACCGCGTCGAGCATTTCGCCGTAAGTATATTTGCCGTCGGTTTCTTCGCCGACAATCCGCATCGCAAACTTATCGCGGCGCGACTCGGCGGCATCAATGATTAGCTGGCAGAATGATTTTTCCATAGACATATTTTAACAGGATGGACAGGATAGACAGGATTTTTTCTCTTTTCTTACAAAAACATTACACTCAAAATCAATATTCTATTCTGGAAATTACAAAATAAAATCATCCTGTAAATCCTGCCCATCCTGTTAAATTCACCTCTTTTATTTATGCAAACGATTATATTCCAGTTTAGCATTGCCGAAATTAATTAATAAACCGACTTCGATGCCTATCGCTTTCAGATAATTTATCACCTGTGCTTTGTGTTCGGGCATAATCCGGCTGACGGATTTTAGTTCTAACAAAACTTTGTTTTCAACCAGCATATCGGCGTAAAAATCTCCAACAATAACGCCGCGAAACTTAACTTTCAAAGGAATCTGACAGACGACGTTCAAACCTTTTTGGCGCAAAGCGACGAACAAAGCTTTTTATAAACCGACTCAAGAAATCCTGCGCCAAGTTCACGGCTGACCTCAAAAGATGCTTCTAAAATTTTTTCAGTCAATTCTTCAAACAGCATTTATCCTGTTTCTCCTGTCCATCCTGTTAAATTTTCTGTTTTGGAACGCGCACCGACAAAGCGTTCGGCACGATTTCAAAAGTCGCCGGAAGTCGTCCGGGCAGTTCGCCGTCGGTTTCGATGTGAATTATTTGGTGAAGATTGGAAGGCGACACTTCGATGCGCGTCGCTTGCGCGGCTCTGACTTCGGCTAAATCGAGATGCATTCCGTTATAAAGTTTATAGGCGTTCAAGAGAATTTTCGCCGTCTTAATGTCGCCAATATTGACGACATCGAGCAAACCGTCGTCAAGTTTCGCGTCGGGCGCGATTTTCATTCCGCCGCCGAAAAAGCGTGAATTGCAGACGCAGAAGTTTATCGTGTTCAGAGATTTTTCTTCTCGCCCGTCAATTTTGACGCGCACGGTGACGAAATCCAAACCTAAAACTTCCTGCAAAGTTGACAGCGCGAAACTCGTTTTGCCGCGCAGCAAATCGTTCGGCAGCCAACTGAGCAGCGATTTCGTTTTCACCCGTTCGATAATTGACGCGCTCAAACCGAAACTTGAGACGTTCAGAAAATAACGCGAAACTTGTTCGTCGTCGTGATTGTAAAACGTAACTTTGCCGACATCAATCGTTTTCGTTTCGCCATTCCGCAAGGCTTTGGCGGCTTCGCGCGAATCGTTCGGCATTCCCAAAGTCCGCCGAAAATCGCCGCCCGTTCCGTTCGGCAGTATTCCGAGTTCGACCGCTTTCCCCGATTGCAAAATTCCGTTCGCCACTTCGTTTATTGTGCCGTCGCCGCCGCAGGCGATAATAAATCTACGCCCGTTTTCCGCACCGCGTTTCGCCAATAAAATTCCGTCGCCTGCCTTTTTCGTAAAAGCGACTTGAAACGCGCCGAAATGCGCCCGCAAATCCGAAGCGATTCCCGCCCACGCCGATTCGGTCGAACCGGCGGCTGATTTCGGATTGACGATGACTAACGGAAGGCTTGAATCAATTGACATTGAGAGCAAGTGTAAGGAAAATTTAACGGATTGGCAAAGGAGAAATCAGCAACATAAAAGTCTCGGTAGTTGTAAAACATTTGTAAAGATGGTTTTCAATGTAATGGTGAGTTGGGATTCTATTAAAGATGAAAATAATTATGTTTGATGGTGTTGACCTTGAAGATAGTCCGGTGCTTGGTTGGCGTTTCGATTCTGCTGTGGACCAACTCGTATTCGATTTGGTAGTTAGTTTGTGGCAGGGACACCAACACTACGCTCCGCCTTTATTAGGAGAATACACGTGTTATAAACGCGGGTCTTTGATTTTCGATTTTGTTACAAGCATCAATGGTTTGTTGCCTATGAATGCTGTGAAATATACGACTGATCCTGACGGAAGTATTGATTATGGATATATCGAAGGACTCCGTTACTCCAACGATAACAAATATAATTTTGAAGGTGATTTCGGAGAGGTAAGTGTGCAATGCCAAGATGTGTGTCTAAAAATTAATGATGTATGAAAATATTTTCAATTATAAAAGCGAGTTTCGCAAGAAACACATATTGTTGTGCGTTTCCTGCGAAATTCTACGATTAAAAATCCGCTTCATTCGCCGTGCGAATGTTCGAGATGCGACAAACCCGAATTGGCAGTTGCCTTGCCGCTTGAAATCCAGCCGCGCCGAATTGTCTTCCCGTTCATTGGCTCATCATTCCAATCGAATAAATTAACGCTCGAAAAATCGTTGAAATCAAGCGCGGCTAAAGTCGGATTCAAGTTCGTATTCGCCGCCGTATAATTCATTTCCTTCGATGCTTGCGCCATAAACGCCTCGATTTCGCTGATTTTGCGCGGCAGATTTTTCGTCATCCATTCCGTGCCGCCCGCCGTTACGAGCATATCGTCTTCGATGCGAACACCGATGTTTTTATATTTCTC
>JAJAYR010000264.1 GCA_026786155.1 Pyrinomonadaceae bacterium | reverse complement strand
CCGAAATCGCCTATCAGCAACTCGTCGAAGTGCAGGAAAACAGCCCGGAAAGCCGTCTGGAATTGGCGAATTTCTACGTCGCCGCCGGACGCGAAGACGATGCGATTCGGACTTTCAGCGAAATTATCAAGGAAAAACCCGAATACGCCCGCGCCCGTTACCGGCTCGCCGAAATTCATCTCGACCGCAAGGAAAACGCCAAGGTTCTCGAACAAACCACCGAGCTTTTGAAAATCAACGACCACGACGCGGAAGCGTTGATGCTTCGCGCCCGCGTTTCATTGCAGGACAATCAAACCGAAGCCGCCGTCAAGGATTTGGAAGAAGTTCTGAAAAAACAGCCGACCCAGAAAAACGCGCTTTTTTATATGACGCAGGCGCGGCTCGCCCTCGGACAAATTGACCAGGCTCGCGCGTTCGTCGGCGATTTGGAAAAATATCATCCAAACTTTTTGAAAACGAAACTGCTGAAAATTCAAGCGAGTTTTGCGGGCGGCGAACCGGAAGCGGCTTTGCGGCAAGCGAACGATTTGCTCGGCGCGGTGAAAAATTCTTATCCGAACGCCGAAACCGACGCGCAGGCGTTGGAAGATTTGCGCGTTCGCGCTTTGACGGCTCGCGGTCTGGCAAATCTCGAACTCGGAAATTTAACCGAAGCCCGCGCCGATTTGCAAACCGTCCGAAACCTTTCGCCGAATTCGTCAGCCGCGACGGTCAATCTGGCAAAGGTTGCCGCCGCCGGAAAAAATTTCCCCGAAGCCGCGAATTTATACGAAAAAGCGTTGACGACGGACGCGAAAAACTTTGACGCGCTGAACGGTTTGGTCAATATCTTTATCAGGCAAAATCAATTTGAACAAGCGCACGCGAAAATCAATCAGATAATCGAAACAAACGCGCCGACCGCCGTTTCCGCCGCGCTTCACTATTTGAACGCCAATGTTTATACGGCGCAGAAAAACTCCGAAGCCGCCGAAGCGGAATTGAAACGGGCGATGGAAATTGACGCGAATTATCTGCCCGCTTATTCGTCTTACGCGGCGATGCTGCTGGCGCGAAACGACGCGGACGCGGCAATCGAGCAATATAAACGCCTCGTCGAAAAGAAACCTTCGGGCGCGATTTACACTTTAATCGGAATGCTCGAAGACGCGCGGAATAACGCTTCGGAAGCCGAAAAGCATTATCGCCGCGCTCTGGAAATCGCGCCCGATTCACCGATTGCGGCGAACAATCTGGCGTGGCTGATTGCCGACAATCAGGGAAATTTGGACGAAGCGTTGACGCTCTCGCAAGCGGTCGTCAATCGAAATCCGAAAGCGGCTTATTTCGATACGCTCGGCTGGATTTATTACAAAAAAGAATTGTATTCGCCCGCCGTTGAAAGTTTTAAGAAAGCCGTCGCGCTCGACGACGCAGAAGCCGCGAAAAGCGGAAATCAGCCGAATTCGGCGTATCGGCTGCGGCTCGGAATGGCGTTGGCGGCGGCGGGCGACAAATTTTCGGCGAAACGCGAAGTCGAAGTTTCCCTGCAAAACACGCGCAGTTTGAGCGAAAAGGAAATCGAGGACGCACGAAATTTACTGGCGAGTTTGTAATATCGAACGTCAGCACCGGAAGCGTTAGCGACCGGCTGGCATTGAAAAAGGTAAAAATGATGATTTTAATGCAGACGGCAAACACAAATTTATTGCTCGGTTTCGTGTCCGAACCGCTCGGCGTGTTGGTTTTCGCCATCGCGCTAATCGGCTGCGCCGTCGGCTTGCGCTGGCTGCTCGAATGGAACGAGGAATTAACCGAAAAAGCGCGAAACATAGCGGAAGAATTACTGGAAAAAACTTTGAGTTAGTCGGGATAAAATAATGAGCGTTGAATTCAGACAAAGAACGGCGGGCGAATTTATCGGGATATTGAAACGGCAGAAATGGCTGATTATTCTGCCGATGATCACGATGTCGGCGGCAATCGGTTTCGTCGTCAATAAACTGCCGAGCGTTTATGAATCGAGTACACTTTTGACGGTCAAACCGCCGACGATTTCCGCCGATATTGTCAAACCGCTGTCGGACGAAGATTTGACGCAGCGGCTGCAAACCATCAATCAGGAAGTTTTGTCGCGCTCGTCGCTGGAGCCGATGGTCAAGAAATACGATTTGTTCAAACTCGAACGCGATGCCGGTGCGCCGGTGGAATTAATTATCGAAAAAATGTCGAAAAACATCATCGTCAAACCGGAGCGCAGCGACGACGACCGGAAAGTCGCGGCTTTCAAGATAACTTACCGCGACCGTTCGCCCGAAGCCGCCCGCAACGTAACTTACGAACTCGGCAGCAAATACGTCAACGCGCAGGTCAAATCTTCGACCGAAACGGCGGAAGTTACCCGCGAATTCGTTGACAATCAACTTAATCTGGCGAAGACGAGTCTCGACGCGCTCGACAAACAGCGGCTCGATATAATGTCGCAGAACATCGAAACGCTGCCGGATTCGGCGCAGGGTTTGATTGCACAACTCGAAGGTTTGCGCCAGCGCGAACAGACTATCGGCAAGGAAAAGGAAACGCTGATAACCGAAAAAGGACGGCTCAACGACAGCGTTCGCGCCCTGAACAGTCAGGCGCGAATTATCGAAGACTTCGGCGAAAAGGAAACGCAGGATGTCGCTTCGCAAGCCGCGCGGATTGAAGATTCGCCCGCTTACGTCCAGTTAATCGGGAAACGCGCCGAACTAAGTTCCAAATTGGAAAATTTGAAATTGACTTTAAAGGAAAAACACCCGGACGTTATCAGAGCGCAGAACGATGTCGGCAAAGTCAACGAAGAAATCGAGAATTTGAAAAAAAATACGCAGAGCCGCGTTAAAGACGCAACTTCGGCGAGTTCGCGGAAAGCCGGTTTGCAAAAACAGAATCTGGAAATAGAAAAGCAGAAAGCCGAGAGCCAAATCGCGCAAATCGAAGGACAGATGAAGTATAAAGACGAAGAATTGCGGCAGAACGCCGGACAAATTTCGATTCTCGAAGGAAAAATCAATATGATTCCGAACGTCAAAGTCGCGCTCGAAGGCGTTAACAGTCAATATACGTCGGCGAAAACGACTTACGACGACCTTTTGAAAAAGCGCAACGACGCGAGTTTGCAGGTTGACCGCGAACAAAACGCGCAGGGCGAAACGGTGCGCGTTCAGGACGCGGCGAATCTGCCGTCGTCGCCGGTCGCGCCGAAACGCGGACTGCTGACGGCGATGGGCGCAGGCATCGGTCTGGCTCTCGGATTATTGTTGGCGGCGGCGTTTGAACTGCCGCGCGTTTTGAAAATTCAGAATATCGAAGACGCGAAACATTACACGGGTTTGCCGGTTTTAGCTTCTGTTCCGCCGCTGCTTTCGCACAGCGAAAAAACATGGCAGGCGCGTTCGCATTGGCTCAAAGTTTTAGCGGGATTTGTCGTCGCCGTCGGCGCGATTCCCGTGATTGTGATGATCTTGCAAGCAACCCGCGTATTCGAGCGCGTGGTTTCTTAGGAAAAATTTATTTGCCACCGAGGACACAGAGAAACACAGAGAGAAATTCAAATAGAATGAACACAATTTTATGTAATGAAAAAAAGATTTGGTTTTCAATTGATTATCTCTGTGTTCTCTGTGTCCTCGGTGGCAAAATTTCTTAAAAATTAAGAGGAAAAATGTATAAAGAATTTTTCGGTTTAGAAGAAACTCCCTTTACCCTAACGCCCGACCCGCGTTTTATCGTGTTCACGCCGTCGTATAACGAAGTTTTGGCGAGCCTTTACTACGGCTTGGAAAACGCCAAAGGCTTAATCGTTCTGACGGGCGAAGTCGGCACGGGCAAAACGACGGCTCTGCGCTGGATTCTGCGGCGTTTGGATTCGTCGGTTCTGGCGGCGTATATTTTCAACCCGCGTCTTTCGATTGATGAATTTTATCATCACGTTTCGCAGATGCTCGGCATCAAGGATTGGACGAACAAAGCCGAACTTTTAATCGAAATGGGCAAAACGCTCGAAGCGCGGCATTTGCGCGGTCTGCGAACCGTTTTGATTATTGACGAAGCGCACGAACTTTCCGATTACGTTTTGGAAGAAATTCGGCTGCTGATGAATTTTGAATCGGACAACGCCAAACATCTGCAAATCGTCCTGACCGGACAGCCCGAACTGCGCGAGAAACTGAATCAGCCGAATTTGCGCCAGCTAAAACAGCGCGTCGCGCTGCGCTGCAAAATGCACGCGCTGCCGAATGTGGACGAAATCGAACGCTATATTACCGAACGTCTTTTGATTGCCGGAAGCGAGCAGCCGAACATTTTCACGCCCGGCGCGGTTGATTTTATTTTCCAATGTTCCGAAGGCATTCCGCGTCAAATCAACAACCTCTGCGACAACGCGCTGCTCGCGGCTTACGCGACCGGCGACCAAATCATCGGACGCGCCGTGGTCGAAGAAGTCGCCGACAATCTCGATTTGCTGCCGCGCAATCAAACGGTGGCGGCGATGGAAAAGCCCATCGAAAAAGCTGCTTCCGTCGGAATTTTAACCGCCGAAGCGCGTGAGGAAATGTGGAATAATCAGAGCCGCGCGGCAACGCCGACTCCGCCAAAAAAGCCTGAAGCCGCCGTTACTAACGGCAACGGCAGCAATAACAAAAGGCGTTTGTTCGATAATTTCGATGACGAAATAAACCTCGAAATCGGAAATTCCGGCAAATTTAATTAGCAAGTTCAAGGTTTCAGGTTCAAGGTTTCAGGTTTCAGGTTTCAGGTTTCAAGTTAAAATCGAAGCCGACTTTGAGCCTTGAACCTGAAACCTAAAACCTGAAACCCAGACTTATGAGCATTTTAAGAGCGTTACAAAAAAAACAAGCCGAGCAAACCAATCAAGTCGAAACAAAAGTAACGGCGAAAGTAATGCCGTTTGAAAAAAACGGCAGCCGCAAAAACACGCCGAATTTACTCGGCGAAACGAACTTGAAGATTGGAGTTCCAACGGTTTCGGCGTTCAATGGGCAGTCAGATTCTGTAATCGGGAAGGCACTCCCTGATTTGGAAACGACTAATACTGCCGGGGCAACTTTGAACGTCGTTGGCTCGCCGCGCACCGCCGAGAAAACTTTTCCCGATTTTATATCGTGGGAAGTCGAAGCGGAGCGCGGCGAGCCGCGCCTCGTCGCCATCACTCATCCGCATTCCAATTACTGCGAAGAGTATCGCAGTTTGCGGACGCAGGTGCTGCACAAAAGCCAGCGTCAAAAATTGCAGGCAATCGTCGTCGCCAGTGCCAACCCGTCCGAAGGAAAAAGCGTGACCGCGCTTAATTTATCGTGGCTTTTAGCGCAGACCGACGGCGTGAAAGCGTTGATTATTGACAGCGATTTACGAATGCCGAGCCTGACCGATTATTTGGGAATCGAAACGGACAAAGGACTTTCCGATGTTTTATCGGGGCGCACGACTCTGCGCGAATCAATTATCAGGTTAGAACCTGCCGGACTTCACTTGCTTCCGGGCGGCGAAGCCCGCAGCGATGTCGCCGAACTGATTTCGGGTCCGAAATTCAAGGAAATCTTACGCGAAGCCCGCGAGATTTTCGATTACATTATCATTGACGCGCCGCCGCTCGGAATTTTCACCGACGCGACCGTTTTGATAAATCAAGCCGATGGCGCAATGCTCGTCGTCCGCGCCGGTCGAACGCGCTACGCGCAGATTGACCGCATTTTAGAAAATCTGCCGCGCGAAAGAATGCTCGGCGTAGTCTTAAATCAAAGCGAAGACGTGCTGGACGAAACGCATTACAATTACGGTTATTACGGAAGAAAGAAGGATTGAGAAGGGAGGCGGAAAGCAGTCGGCAGAAGGCAGTCGGCAGAAGGCAGAAGGCAGAAAGCAGAAGGCAGTTAGCAGAAAGCAGGAATTGAAGCGACTGCTGATTTAATTATTTGCCGGATATAATTTATAAGGTTCAACTGTCTGCCTTCTGCTGTCTGCCAACTGCCAACTGCCTTCTGCCAACTGCCTTCCACCTTCGCCTACTGAAAAAAATGGCTTCCACCAAATTTACCCCGCGAACGGTTTGGCTGATTCTCGCTGATACGGCAATTATCTACGGCGGGATTGTTCTCGCTTTGTATGTGCGGCTCGGTTTTGAAGGTTCGGATTATCAATTGAACGAGCGCGACGGCTGGCTGAAAATTATTCTGGCAACCGGCGTTTGTCTGCTGATTTTATATTTCTACGACCTTTACGATTTTACCGTGATGGGCAACCGGCGCGAGTTGATGCTGCGGCTCGTGCAGGCTCTCGGCATTGCGTGGGCGTTGCTGGCACTGCTGTTTTATTTTGTGCCGCCGCTGCTGATCGGGCGCGGCGTTTCGGTGCTTTCGGTGCTGATTGTGCTGGTCTCCTTGCTGACGTGGCGCATTCTGATTCATTATCTGATGGGACACCCGGAAATCGGCGAACGAATTTTAATCGTCGGCACGGGACGCGCCGCGCAGGAAACGGCGGAAGCGGTGACGAAAAGGCGCGATGCCGGTTATCGGATTTCCGGTTTTATTTCAGAAAACGGCACGAATCCGAATACGGAAATTGCCGGAAAATCAATTCTCGGCTCGACCGTTGAGTTGGAAAAAATCGTCAGAGATGAAAAAATTGACCGCATCGTGATTGCCGTCCGCGAACGGCGCGGCTCGTTTCCGACTGAAACACTTTTGAAAATGAGTCTGGCGGGCAACGTCAATATCGAAGAATGCACGTCGTTTTTCGAGCGCGTTACCGGACAGGTTCACCTCGATATGCTGCGCCCGTCGTGGCTGATTTTCGACGGTCGCCAACGCGACACGCGCCTTTCGATTTTTTTCCGCGAAGTCGTCCATCGCTCGCTGGCTTTGACGGGTTTGCTGATTTCCCTGCCGATTGCGATTATCACGGCGATTTTAATCAAACTCGATTCCAAAGGCGAAATTTTTTACCGTCAAGAACGAGTCGGAAAAAACGGCAGAATAATTAAAGTCATCAAGTTTCGCTCGATGAAAACCGATGCCGAAGCCGACGGCAAACCGATTTGGGCGACGACCGACGACGACCGCACGACGCGCGTCGGTCGCGTCATTCGCAAAATTCGCGTGGACGAAATTCCGCAGTTTTGGAACATTATCAAAGGCGAAATGAGTTTCGTCGGACCGCGCCCGGAACGCCCGCATTTCGTCGCGCAGTTGGCGAAAGAAATTCCGTTTTACGAACATCGCCATTTGACCGCGCCGGGTTTGACCGGCTGGGCGCAAATCAAATATCCTTATGGCGCGTCGGTCGAAGATGCCCGCAACAAGCTGCAATACGATTTGTATTACATCAAAAATCAAAGCCTTGCGCTCGATTTGGTGATTGTTTTTGAAACCGTCAAAACCGTTTTATTCGGGCGCGGCAGGTGATTAAGGGATGAAGGATGAAGGATGAATTTAGGGCGGCTTATTTGTTTGTGAGAAATTGGATAAAGTCGTTTAATGAGCGTTTTTATCGCTCGACGGAGAAAAGGAATATGAGAGTAGTTAAATTTATCAAAAACTTTGGTTTGATTTTGGTCGGCGGTTTGATATTTTCCACTAGCGCGGCGGCGCAGGAAATCGTGCCGCCACCAACGCCTGAAAAAATCGCGCGGCAAGAGCCGTTGAAAGATTCGTCGGAAAAAATCAAAACGGGCGAAACGGTCAAAGTCACCGAACCGGCGCGGGAAACTAAAACCGAACCGATTGCCGACGCGCCGAAAACTGACATTCAAACTACCGAAGTTAAAACCGACGATAAAAATCTGACATCGGAAGAAGCGGCGGTCATTTCGTATTACAACAATTATTTGACCGATTATCGGCTCGGTCCGAACGACGTTATCGCGGTCGAAGTTTTCGGGCAGTGTCCCGATTACTGCAAGGAAAGCATCACCGTTCCGCCGACGGCGCGAATTTCTTATCCGCTGGTGCGCGGCGGCATTTTCGTCGGCGGCAGAACGATTGAACAGATTGAAGATGAAATCACGAAAAAACTCGACGAATATATTATCGAACCGAAAGTAACGGTTACGCTCGTCAAAGCGATGTCGGCGCGTTACAGCGTGATGGGCAAAGTTACCACGCCCGGCATTCGCGTGATGGACCGAAAAGTCAGCCTGTCCGAAGCCGTCGCCGAAGCGGGCGGCGTTTTAAAGGAAGGCAACCGCAAAAAAATCGCGCTCGTGCGGTTTAACGCGCAGGGCGGTTTAACCCGTCAGGACATTGATTTAGCCGCCATCGAAAACGGCAAAGCTCCGGTGATTTACCTTGCGCCGGGCGACCAGGTTTTCGTGCCGGGCAAAGGTTTTACGGTTGATACGGTTTTCAAAGCACTCGAAAAAGTCAGTTTTGTGCGGTTGCTTCTGGGAAGTCCTTTTTAATTCGCTGAATTTTCAACAGGATATTCAGGATATTAAAAAATCAAGAAAAAATCCTGTTTATCCTGTCCATCCTGTTTGAAGTTGAATGGTATATGAAAGTGTTTAAAAGTTTTCTGGCTTTATTCTTGTTTCTCGCCTGTTTTCAAACGGCGCGAGCCGATTGGACGAAACAGAAATCGAACACGCTGGCGTGGCTGCGCGACGTTTATTTTTTGAACGACCAAGCCGGCTGGATTGTCGGCAGCGGCGGCACATTTCTTTCAACCAAAGACGGCGGCGGAATCTGGACGCGGAACAAACATTTTAACGACGATACGATTCGGCAGGTTTATTTTACGGACGAGCAAAACGGCTGGCTTTTGTGCGAACGCGATTTGTTCGCGCTCGGCAAAAACTCGCCGTCTTATCTCTTGAAAACAGTTGACGGCGGCGCGACCTGGGAGCAGGTCGAACTCGCCAATCCGCAGCGCCGACGCATCACGAAAATCTTCTTTGACAAATACGATTCCGGCATAGCGATTGGCGAAGGCGGAACTTTTTTTGCGATGAGCGGCGACAAAAAAGCCTGGAAACAGAAACCTTCGCCCGCGCGTTTCCTGCTTTTCGACGGACTTTTCACCGGCGAGTGGAACGGTGTCGTGGTCGGCGCAGGCGGCGCGATTTTTTTCACCGAAGACGCGGGTTTAAGCTGGACGAAAGCCAACCTTGTCGGCGAATCGAAGGCGAAATTAAACGCTGTTTTTTTTATCAATCAAAGAAACGGCTGGACGGTCGGCACGGAAGGGAAAATTTTTCAAACCTTAAACGGCGGAAAAATTTGGCGCGAACAAAAATCGAGCGTTGCCAAAGATTTAACGAGCGTTTTTTTCAACAGCACGGCGGAAGGCTGGGCGGTCGGCAATGAAGGAACGATTTTGCACACGATGACCGCCGGAAACGTCTGGACAGTCGTTGACTCAAAAGCCAAACACAATCTCGAAAAAGTTTTGTTCGTCGGAAAAAAAGGCTGGGCGGTCGGCTTCGGCGGCACGATTTTAACTTACGATGAAGCGAACGCGCAGAACAATTTGTCATCGTTCGCGCCGCAGTTAAAAGTAAGAAATTAAAGATTTTACATTCTGCTTTGAAGCGAAAATTTTTCGGCGCAAATTCCGATTACAAAGACTGAATCTAAAAATCACGCTTGACAAGCGCAGTTAATTTTTCGTAGCATTGCAATTCGCCTTCAAGTTAGAAGGCGCGTTTTTTTGAAGGAAATTTGAGTGCGGCGTGCCAAATCAAAAAGAAGCGAAAATAGTTTTTCGGGCATGTACGTCAATTGGTAGACAGCCTCCCTTACAAGGAGGAAGTTAGGGGTTCGAGTCCCTTCATGCCCACCAAATTTTTGAAAATTTCAAATTCCAAAACGAAAATTCCAAATCAATCTGAAATTTGGAATTTCTAATCTGGAATTACTCTTGCGGAGTCGTAGTTCAGTTGGTTAGAACGCCAGCCTGTCACGTTGGAGGTCGCGGGTTCGAGTCCCGTCGGCTCCGCCATTAAAACTATTAAAATCAGTAGTTTCCAAGCCGTCGTTCTGACGGCTTTTCTCTTTTTCGTCCGCTGACAATTCAATTTGCGCTATCAAATTCTTCAGTTAGTTTTCCGGTAATCAATTCGGTCGTTTTTTGAAGATTAGGTGAGATGGTTATATTATCCTACTCTTCCGAATGGTGTCTGATTATTTTGCGAAAAATCACGTTCGCCGCGGTGAAATACCGCAAACCGTGAATTTGCAAATCTTTAATTCCGGCTAAATATGGCGTTTCTCTAAAGTGCTTGCCTCAACTTCCTTCAAAACCAAAGCCGAGTTTTTTGAGCCGAAGCCGATGCAGTTGCACAGCGCAGTTTTGACGGCGGCGTTTTTCCGCGCGACGTTCGGCGTGTAATCTAAATCACAATTCGCGTCGGCGACATCGAGATTTATCGTCGGCGCGATAATCTTTTCGTTCAAAGCCAATAAGGTTGCGCCGATGCCCGCCGCGCCCGACGCGCCTTGCGGATGTCCGATGTTCGATTTCGTCGCCGACATTTTCAAATCAAAAGCGTGTGCGCCGAAAGCGTTTTTGATGCTTTGCGTTTCGATACGGTCGTTTAGCTGCGTCGCCGTGCCGTGCAGATTGACGTAATCAATCTGTTCCGGCGAAACGCCCGCGTCCGCCATTGCTAAAGCCATTGCCCGCGCCGGTTCGACACCGTTTTCTTCTAATCGGACACGATGATAAGCGTCGCACGTCGAGCCGTAACCGGCGATTTCCGCGTAGATTTTAGCGTTTCTTTGCTGCGCGTTTTCCAAAGTTTCCAGCACGAAAATCCACGCGCCTTCGCCGAGAACGATTCCCGAACGGTCTCTGGAAAACGGGCGCGACGCGCGTTCCGGCTCATCGTTCCAATCGCTCGTCAGCACGGTCATCAAATTAAAACCTTCGAGAATTCCCCGCGCAATCGGAGCGTCAACGCCGCCCGTCAGCATCAAATCCTGTTTGCCGAGCGCGATATGCTGCGCCGCGTAAAATATCGCGTCGGTCGAACTCGTGCAGCCAGTCGAAACGACGTGGGAAAGTCCGTGCAGTCCGAAAAACATCGAAAGTTCCGACGACAAACCGCCGTGCGTCGAAGCCGGAATCGTGTAAATGCTGGCTGTTTTCGTATTTTCCTGCGTGAACCAGAGTTTGTATTGCCGTTCAGTAAACTCAAGTCCGCCGCCGCCCGTCCCCAAAATCACTCCGAAGTTTTGCTTTTCGCTAAACGTGAGATTTTCCGGCTGGATATTTGAATCCTTCACTGCTTCCCGCGCCGCCGCGAGTGCCAGCGGAACGGTGCGCGAAACGTGCTTGCGGTCTTTCGGATTGAGTTCGGCTTCCCAATCAAAATTTTTAATCTCCGCCGCGATTTTTACTTTTGAATCGGAAACATCAAAACTTTCGATGCGAGAAACACCGCTCACGCCGCTTTTGAGCGACTGCCAAAATGCTTCTCGTCCAATGCCGATTGGCGTTACGCATCCGAAACCCGTGATCACGACGCGACGCGGTTGGGTGAAATTATTAAACATATTCGATGTTCCGAGAATATCATTTTGCGCGAAAGAAATGCCAATAGATTTGCGGTGAAAACAAAAACAGCCGACAACTTTTCGTCATCGGCTGTATGTTTGGCAGATAATCTGAATTTTAGTTTTCTTCAACCAATCGGTGAACGAGTTTGAGCCAATCGGAACGCTTCAATTCCTGCGCGGCGAAAAGCAACTCGGTAACGATTTCGCTCTTTACGCCGCGCAGACAAACGCTTTCCGCGACTTCTCGATAATTTTCGTTTTCCAGACGATAAAAAATTACGCCGTCGCCGTCGAAACGCCAAACTTCTTCCACTCCGAGCGCGGAAAATATCGGGAATTTCGGGAGCGAGCCGTGCGTGATGTCAACCTCCACAACGAGTTCGGGCGGCGGGTCAATGTTTAAATCAATCTCTTTTTTGGCGCGAACGATGTCTGCATTTTTGAAATAAAAAGTAGCGTCGCCTTCAAAACCTTTTTGCTTTTTTTCGCGTCGAAAAGTGGTTGCACCGGCGGGAACGAAATCAATTTCGTAGAAATCCGCTATCGCGGCAATTATCAGTTCCAGATAGCTCGAATAACTGCCCTGCTTGTAGGACACCACCATAATTTCCAAATCTCCGTCGTCGTAAGTCAAACGCAAATCGCGCTTGCCCATCTGGTTTTCGACTAATTGCTGATAGGTTTTCCAGTTGACATCCTGCAAATAAACTCGTTCGACCGTCGGCTCTTTTTCAGCCAATGGTCGAACGGTCTGCGATTTCGTTTTCGGCAAATCTAAAACTGCTTCCATCGCTTCACTCCGTAATTAAACGTCCAGATTTTTCACGTCGAGCGCGTTGTCTTCGATAAACTTGCGGCGCGGCTCAACCTGGTCGCCCATCAAAACCGTAAAAATCGCGTCGGTTTCAATCGCGTCTTCGATGCGGACTTGCAAAAGCGTCCGCTTTTCCGGGTCCATCGTCGTTTCCCAAAGCTGCTCTGGGTTCATCTCGCCCAAACCTTTATAACGCTGCAAAGTCAAATCCTTTTTCGCCATCGCCAGCACTTTTTCGAGCAAATCGCCGCGCGTCTCCACCTGTTCGGATTTGCCGTTGTCGCCCAAAGTGAACGGCGCGGGAAAATCTCTGTCAAGCAATCTTTTCAAATCAATTGATTTTTGAAACTCGACGTAACTCGCCATATTCCAATCGAAAATCAGCGTTTGATTGTTCGGATAAATGATTCCGATTTCCGAAAGTCCGTGTTCTTCGTCCGACATCAATTCGGTTTTATAACCTGCCGCCGCGACTTTTCCTTCGACGTATGCCATCAATTCTTCCTGCTCGAAAACCTGCCGCAGTTTGACATTTTTCGTCGTCAAAACGCCGTCCGCGCCGACGAACGCTTCGAGCAGCACATTCAATAATTGTTCGTCGTTGCCCAAACGTCTGGCAAAGCGTTCAAAATAACGCTTGTATTCGGTCGTCTGCTCCAATGCTTTGGAGATTTCGCGCCCTTCGTAAATTTTGCCGCCGTTCGCCGCGACGGTTAAATCGCTGGTCGCCATCCGCATCATATAACGAAACATCTGCTTTTCGTCTTTGATGTATTCTTCCTTTTTGCCGCGCTTGACTTTGTAAAGCGGCGGCTGGGCGAGATAAATATATCCTTGTTCGACCAATTCCGGCATTTGCCGGTAAAAGAACGTCAGCAGCAAAGTTCTGATATGCGAGCCGTCAACGTCCGCGTCCACCATCAGACAGATTTTGTGATAACGAAGTCTGGTAACGTCAAAATCGTCTTTGCCGATGCCCGTGCCGAGCGCGGTAATCAAAGCCTTAATTTCGCTGTGTCCGAGCATTTTATCAAAACGCGCTTTTTCGACGTTCAGGATTTTACCTTTCAAAGGCAAAACCGCTTGATTTTTTCGGTTGCGTCCCTGCTTTGCCGAGTTATGAACGAAAATTCCTGAAGCCAAAGCGAAATTATGCGTGTTCGGAACTTCCAAATCATAAACGTCAATTCGTTCCCGTAATCGTTCGATTTTAACGATCCGATGATTGTAGTTTGCGACGACTTCATTAACTTTCGCCGCATCGCCGCTAAAATATCTTTCGCAAAATTTATCGAATCGCAGCAGCGATTTGTCTTTTTGCTCAAGCCGTCGTTTTTGATATTTCTCAACGTCAATTCCGCCGTTTTCGATTTTGATTTGCTTCAAAGCCGAAAGCGTTTTGCTGTAATATGTTTTGTCCAAAGCCGCTTTGCGCTTGGCTCGAAATTCGTCCGTCCATTGTTTGGAAGTTTCTTCTTTTCGCCACGCCAGCAAATTTTCATCCTTCCATTGCTCTTTAGCGATTTTGGAAAGCTGCTTTTTCGCCTTCGGGTTTCTCTTGTAAAACTTGCGAGTTTTTTCCGATTGAGCGGTTCGATTTTCTTCGCTTGCCCAATGTTCTTTTTGCGCTTTATCTAATTGAGCGTTATTTTCCTGACGGTATTCTTCGTTCGTTTCGTAAAACTCTTTCCACTTTTCCGTCATAAAAGTTTTGTAGTTTTCATCCTGCCATTGCGCTTTAGCATTTTCCGACAGAATTTGACGAGTTTCCGGCTGTTTCATCCGTTCGCTCATTTTTTGGCGAAATTCCGGCGTTTGTTTCGCTTTCGCAGATTTTTCTTTCACGTCGGGACGATGCAGACCGAACTCCAACATTTTTTGATGTAATGCAAAATGATCTGTTCTCGTCATTCGTAAAATGTTCGTCGGATTATTATTCAACTTATTGAAGTCAACGTGATGCCGTGTTTGAATGCCTTCACCTTTCGGATAAAGAGATTTTCGCAAGTTGAAATTGTCTGCCAGAATATGTGTAAAAATCCAGTAGTCGGATTTAGCGTTCCAGACCATTTCATAACCGTTAATCGTAATATTCTTTTCGGTTTTATCCGAAAGTTTACGGTAGAGCGGCATTAGCGAATCGCTTGGCGTAAGCTGTTGGGCGGCTTTGTAATTTCCGTCGCGCAACATAAATAAATGGTCGGGTGTGCAAATTATTTCTTCGCCGTTGTCGAGTATGATTTTAATCACTTCGGCGTGTCGTTTTGTGCGGCGAACATTCTTGATTTCTCCAACCGCGACTTCGCCGTTGCCGTCAATTGTATAGCAAAAATTTTGCTTCCCGGCTTCTTGTTCCGCTATCAATTCCAAGAAATTCAAATTCCTTGTATCTGTAAGCGAAATAAGAGTTTGCGGCGAAAAACAGCCCCCAGCCGAATCGCCTTCAACTAGATAAAGTTCCGAAAGTGCCGGGTCTTTTTCCTGACAATCGGCTAATTTTCCGGGCAGCATCGAGCCGCCGAGAACGCTTTTGCGGACGATTTCACGCGCCTTTCGCGCCGCTTCACGCGCCCGCGCCGCGTCGAGTGCTTTGCCGACGATTTTCTTGGCGACGTTCGGATTCTGCTCGAAATACTCGCCGAATTTTTCGTTCAAGAAAGATTCAACCTGACCTTTGACGGGCGAATTGAGTCTGCCTTTCGTCTGTCCTTCAAACTGCGGCTGCGGAATTTTGACGGAGATAATCGCCACCAAACCTTCGCGCACGTCGTCGCCGGAAAGCGATGTTTTAAAATTTTTCGTCAGCCCTGAACTTTCCGCGTAAGCGTTAATCGTCCGCGTAATCGCGCCGCGAAAACCCGACAGATGCGTTCCGCCGTCAAACGTATTGATATTGTTGGCGAACGAAAAAACCTTTTCGTCGTAGCTGTCGTTATACTGCATCGCCACTTCGATTGATAATTCGTCGGAAACCAATTCAAAATAAAGCGGTTCGTCGTGAACCGGCGTTTTATTTTTGTTCAAATGCTTGACGAATTCGGCGATGCCGCCTTTGTAATAAAACTCGTGCGATTTCTCTTCGATTTCGCGCTCGTCTTTGATAAAAATGCGGATGCCTTTGTTCAAAAATGCTTTTTCGCGCAGCCGTTCCGACAGTCGTTCAAAACTGTAAAGTTCCGTCTCGAAAATCGTGTTGTCCGGTTTGAAAGTGATTTTCGTGCCGCGTTTCGAGGTCGTGCCGGTTTGTTTGAGCGGTGCCACCGAAATACCGGCGCGAAATTCCATTTCGTGAGTTTTGCCGTCGCGCCAGATTTCAAGTCGTAACCATTCCGATAAAAAGTTGACGCAACTCACTCCGACTCCGTGCAGACCGCCGGAAACTTTATAAGAATTGGAATCGAATTTGCCGCCCGCGTGCAGAATCGTCATCACGACTTCCGCCGCCGAACGCTTTTCCTGTTTGTGCATATCGGTCGGAATGCCGCGCCCGTTATCAATCACCGTGATCGAGTTATCCATATGGATTGCCACTTCAATCGTGTCGCAGTAACCGGCGAGAGCCTCGTCCACCGAGTTATCCACGACTTCATAAACCAAATGATGAAGCCCGATGTCGCCGGTCGAACCGATATACATCGCCGGACGTTTGCGAACCGCGTCGCGTCCTTCCAAAACCGTAATTGAATCCGCACCGTATTCTGTTTTTGCTTTAGCCAATTTGTTGTTCCTCTATTTGAAATTCTAATGTTAAAAGTAACTTAATCTTAACATTTTTCCGCAAATTTAGACAGCCGAAAAACATTATATCCATTGATTTATTCGCCTGTTTTGAAGGAATTTACCGGCAAAAAAAATCGCGTCTCGAAAATTGAAATCTTCGAGACGCGACGGCGGAAAACTGTTTCCCGAATTTTTACAAAACTTATTTTTTAACGAACCACTCGACGAATTTTTTGATGCCGTCTTCGATTTTCGTCTGCGGATTATAATTTAAAAACTCCCGCGCTTTGGAAATGTCGGCGAAGGTTTGCGAAACGTCTCCGGCTTGCATCGGTCGGCGGTCAATCGTCGCTTTTTTATCGAGATTTTTTTCCAGCAGTTCAATTAAATAGCCCAATTCAACCGTGTCCGATTCGCCGAGATTGAAAATTTCGTGCGCGGTTTTATCGTAATCAATCGCGGCGCGAACGCCGTTTATAATATCGTCAACGTAGGTGTAATCGCGCCGCGTCGTGCCGTCGCCGAACACCTGAATCGGTTTGCCTTCCGTAATCAATTGCGAAAATTTCCGAATCGCTAAATCGGGACGCTGCCGCGCTCCATAAACGGTGAAAAATCGCAGACAAACCGTGCGAATGTCGTAAAGGTGCGAATAGGTATGACACAAAAGTTCGCCCGCCGCTTTGGTCGCCGCGTAAGGCGAAATCGGCTGGACGATTTGGTCGGTTTCGGCAAACGGAACTTTTTCGTTGTTGCCATAGACGCTCGACGACGAACCGAAGACGAACTGTTTTACGCCGAAATCTTTGGCTAAATCAAGCAGACTCAAAGTGCCGTTGATATTGGTTTCCGCGTAAAGTTTCGGCTGTTCGAGCGACGGACGAACGCCCGCCCGCGCCGCCAGATGAACAATTACGTCGAAATTGTTTGCGCTGAAGATACTTCGCAAACCTTCCGCGTCGAAAATGTCGGCTTCAAACAGTTGAAAGTTTTCGTTTGATAAAAACGGCGCGACATTGGCGCGTTTCATTGCGGGCGCGTAGAAATCGTTGAAATCGTCAATCACGCTGACACGCCAAATCTTTTCCGCAAGCAGTTTTTCGACCAAATGCGAACCGATAAAACCCGCGCCGCCCGTCACTAAAATGTTCTTTTGATTTTTCACAAAAATTGAAAAGAGAAAGTTTAATCTAAGAAATTGTTCGGAAATTTACAAATTGGAAAGTCAAAAGTAGAAATTACGCAGTTGGAACGAGACAGGTGAAAAAAGCCTTGATCGGTCAACCGAATTTTCATTATCCGAACAGCGAATAGTTGATAGTGAACAACGAATAACGCTGCAAGCGCAAACTATTCGCTGTCAGCTATCAACTATTCGCTGTTCAGCCGGTAAAAACGCCGCTTCAATCGTCAATTATTTCAACTGCGTAACTTCTGAAAAGTTATTTTTACATTTTATATTCTGCATCCTAAATTTTCTACCGCAAAAAATTTAGAATGCAGAATTCAGAATGTATAGTTTTCGCTTCGTTCAGGATGCCGAACAGATTTTGAGGAATTAACACGCCGAAAAAGCGTTTGGTAAAACTAATTCAAAAATCTTTGTTTCGAGTAAAAGCGGTGAACGAGTTCTTCCAAAAATCCTTCATACGAAAAGTTCTGCAAATCATACGCCGGTTTCAATTTATACATCAGCGGCAGGGCGACGCGCCACGCCATCCAAATTCTTTGCCGGTCGGTCAAATCCCAACGGCGGCGCAGAAATGATTCGACGACTTCGATTTCCGATTCGGTGATGAAATTAACATCGGCTTGCAAACTTATCGGCTTGTTCACACGCCGGAAAGCCGCATCCGCCATCGGATTGGAAAAAGTCTCGGCAAAAGTCGGGGCTTCATCGGTGCGTTCGCGGACGACGACCGTTCCGGCGAACATATCGCCGATGCGCTGGTCGCGCCCGCTCATAAAAATTGCGATTAAACCGATTGAATAGACGGGCAGCACGAAACCCGGAATCGCGTCGAAAATCCGCAAAAGGTTTCGCGTCATCGCTTCCCAGAGCGTAATCGGGCGACCGTCTTCACGAATCACGCGCAGTTTCAAAAGCCGTTTGCCCGGCGTTTGACCGTTCCAGAGCCACTCGAAAAAGACGAAATATCCGGCGAAAATCAAGAAAAGCGCGATTATCAAAATCGCCAGTGTCCATTTTGACATTCCCTGAACAAACGAAGCCGCTTCGCTTCCGCTAAAAGATTCGGCTGCGCCCGAAGCACTCAAAAAAGCGTAAGCGACGATGAAAATCGCCAAATACTGAATCGCGTGGTCAACGGCGACGGCGAGAAAACGGTTGCCGATGGATGCCAGAGCAAACGCCAACTGCACCCGTTCAGGCGTTTCGATGATTAAAGTTTCTTCGGTTTTGATGATTGGCTGACTCATTTTACAACGGTTTTCGCGCTCAGGAATCTTTTGGCGGCGGTGATTTCCTTCGCTAAAATTTCCTCGCTCGGTAAAACCATCTTATACTCCGACGCGAGAATTTTGTTCGGCAAACTTTCGAGCGTGTAACGCGCCAGCGCGTCGTTTTTTTGGTCGCAGAGAATCAACCCGACCGGCGGATTTTCGCCTTCCTCGCGCCAATGTTGATTGGCGTAACCAGTATAAAGCAGCATCTGCCCGATGTCGGCGTGCGTCAATTTGCCGATTTTCAAATCAATAATTACCAGACATTTCAGACGGCGATTAAACAAAACCAAATCAACGCGATACCATTCATCGCCGACGCGCAGCCGCATCTGCCGCCCGACAAACGCAAAGCCCGCGCCCATTTCGAGCAGAAAACTCTGGAGATGTTTGATAATCGCCGTTTCCAAATCTAGTTCCGAATATTCGTCTTTGAGATTGAGAAACTCCAGCACAAACGGGTCTTTGATTTCTTCGTCCGGCGAAACATAATCTTCTTTTTCGGTTTTTCCACCTTTTTCGAGCATCGCGGCTTTGTTTTTGGAAAGCAGCGTCCGTTTGTAAAATTGCGAGTCGATGTGACGTTTGAGCTGGCGCACAGACCTGCCGCCGCGCAAACTTTCCGACTCGTAAAACTCGCGCTCATTCTCGTCTCTGCACGACAAAAGTGAAACATAATGCGACCAGGGAAGCGGGAAATGTGAAGCGATTTCAGCGAGATTGAAAGATTTGCCAGACGTTATCTGGCTTTTCTCAAATTCGGCAGACACTGTCTGCTGAATGT
>JAJAYR010000263.1 GCA_026786155.1 Pyrinomonadaceae bacterium | reverse complement strand
GCGATTCAACTCGCCGGGAAAACGCCGGTCGTGATTGATGTGGACACTTTCGCGCTGCAAAACTGCTACGAAGTCTATTATCAGCCGAACGATGCGCAAGTCGTCGCATTATTGAATATCGGCGCGGCGACGATGAACGTCAATATCGTGCAGGGCAATCGGTCGTTATTTACGCGCGACATCACGGTCGGCGGCAGTCAGTTCACCGACGTTTTACAGCGCAGTCTGGGCATCAGTTTTCAGGAAGCCGAAGCCGTCAAACGCGGTGTCCGCGATGCTTCGCAGAACATCGAAGAAAAATCAATCGAACCGCTGATTAACGATGTTACGGCAATCGTGGCGATGGAAATTCAAAAAACATTCGATTTTTATCGCGCCACGACCGAAGACAACGAAGTCGTCGTGCAGAAGATTTTAATTTCCGGCGGCGGCTCGAAACTCGTCGGACTCGCCGGAGACTTGTCAAAACGTCTGGAACTGCCGGTCGAAATTCTCGACCCGTTCAAGAGCATTAAAGTGGATACGCGCAAATTTGACCCGGATTATTTAAGTGAAATTATGCCCGAAATGGCGGTCGCCGTCGGTCTGGCAGTAAGAGGAGTAGAACTCAGATGATTAAGATAAACCTTTTAGATTCGGTAACGGAAAGACACGGCGGCGCAGGTGCGGCGGTCGAACGCAAAATCGCCAGCCCGGTGTCGCAGCTTCTGATGATGACTTTAGCGGTGGCGTTTTTGCTGACGACGGTCATCGCCTGGGATTTCATCAGCACCCAAATGGCGAAGACGGAAGCCGAACGCCAACTTGAGGAACAAAAACGAGTCGCCGTCGAACTCGAAGCCGTGACGAAAGAAATGGCGGAACTCAAGCAGAAAACCGACAACATCACGACGCGCATTGACGCGATTAAACGACTGCGCGATTCGCAAGCCGGACCTTCGGCGGTTTTGGAAGCGATGCGCGAAAGAATTGCGATGGTGCCGGGCGTTTATCTCGCATCGGTCGAACAGACCGGCGAGCAACTGACGATAAAAGGCGATTCGCCCGACGAATCGGCGGTTACGCAGTTCGGTCGCAGTCTGGAATTTTCCGGCGGACTCTTCTCGAATCTGAACATCGAAACGCAGCGAAAAGACAAACCGAATCAAGTCGCTTCGCCAGCCGGTGCGGACGCTCCGCCGAAACAGGAAATCGTCGGCTTTACGATTCGCTGCGCTTACACGCCTTCCAAAGCGAAGGCTTCGCAAAACACGGCGACGACGGCTTCCAATCAGGAACAGTCGAATCAAACGCCGCAACAGCAAGCGTCGGCACCGAAAACGCTGCCCGATTCAATCAGACAACAGTTGCCTAAACCGCAGACGGACGGTTCGACCATTCCGACACCGCCGCAAGTCGCCAAAAATTAAAACCAATTTATCAAATTCAGTTTAGTGATTTTGGAAAACTAAACATTGAGGAAACCGAAATGTTAGAAAAATTAAAAGCCCAACCGTGGCACATCCAACTGATTGCTTTAGTCTTTGTCGCGGCGATTCTCTACGGAGCGGTCTATTACTTCGTCACCAGCGAAACGCGCGTCGAGATAAGTGCCTTGAACGATCAGGTCGCTCAACTGACCGCCAAAAACGAAGCCGCGAAAATCGCCACCGAGCGCATCAACGAATTTCGTTCGCTCTATGCGAGCAAAGCGGCAGAGTATGAAGAATTGAAAGTTCTATTGCCGGAAGAGCGCGAAATTACCAACGTGCTGCAAGGTTTGCAAACCACGGCGAGCGACAGTCGCTTGATTGTCAGCCGTTTTTCGCCGAAGGACGACGTGGCGCAGGACGGAATGATGGCGAAGCCGGTCGAAATCGAAGTGGACAGCAATTTCAATAATTTGCGAGCCTTCTTTGAAAAAATGGCGAAACTTCAGCGCATCGTTTCGATTAGCGATTTCAAATTAAATCAATTGGAAAAACAATCGGGCGACCGCACTTTGCACGCGCAATTTTTGCTGACGACTTACTACGCCGCGCCGGAAAATATGACTCCCGCGACACCGACGGCGGGAAAACCGGGCGCACCCGCGCCGAACGGAACCACGCCGCCCGCCGCGCCGAATACGGCGACACCGCCCGCGCCGGTCGCCAAATAGTTAAAGAAAGCCGGTCAATCTAAATTTTGAAATTTTTGAGAGTAGAGAAAAGTTATGATGATTAAATCGAAATTTACAAGCCTTTTGAGTTTAGGAATCGCCTGTGCCGGTTTTACGCTGGTCAGCGGAAATGCCGTGTCGGTCGCGGCGCAAGCCCGCGATCCATTTGCCAAACCGGGTTACGCCAAGCCGCGTCCGACCAGTTCCGGCGTAACTTCGACGGGTCAGCCGCGTGCCGCCAAGCCGAAGCCCGCCGGACCGCTGCCGGTTTCGCCGAACGCCGCGCCGCCGATTGAAAGCCGCATCGCTTATTACAAAAACTTACGCGAAGCGGCGGCGACCAACGGTATGGAACTGCCAAAGGTAACCAGCGTTTTGACGCTCGACGAGATGGCGGTTACCGGAATTTTTCGCACGCCGCGCGGTTACGCCGCGATGGTCGAAGCCAAACCGATTAAACTTTCTTACACGATTTATCCGGGCGAGAAATTTTTTGACGGGCAGTTAGTGGCGATTGAAGAAAATCGGCTCGTCTTTCGCAAGATAACGAAATTGAGCAACAATAAATTTATCACGGCGGTTGAAAACAAAACTCTGCGGCAATTTACGGTCGAACAGGAAGTGCAAGGCACCGCGCCGATTCAGTCGGGCGATAAAAAAGAAGAGCAAGCCGCCAACACCGTCTTAGTTCCGAAAGATTCGCAAACGGCGACGACTCCGCCGCCTTCGATGATTGTTTCACCGCTTGACGAAATGAACCGTCAGCCGAAGGAAGAACCCGCCAAAACCGGCAAAGAAAAACCCGCGAAAAACTCTAAAAAATCGGTCAAAGTCGCCAAAAGCAAAAAATCGGACGACCAAAAATAAACATAAATGCGGAAACACGCACTTCGCTAAGTGTGTTCTTGCGGAAACTAGGCACACTTCGCGCGTGTTTCCGCAAAAACGAATAACTGAATTTTTAAGCCGAACAGTCGGCAAACCCAATTCAAACGGCGCGGATAATTCCCGAACCGCGCCGCCAATTCAAACAATAATTTAATTTAACGCCTCTCTTAAAATTTAAGAGAGTTGGATTTACAACGGAGGAAACATGGATTCTCTTGGAAAATTAAGCGTCATCGGCAAACGCGCCGTCATCGCTTTAATGCTTATCAGCACGTTAACTTTGTCGCTGGCGGCGCAGACGGTTGAGTCGCAGACGCAGGGCAAACGCTACGGCGACCCCGGATTTGTCGGCGAGCCGATTGACTTAAAAGTCGTCAACGCCGATGTGCGGGATATTTTGAATTATATTACCGAACAATACGGCATCAATTTCGTCATTGACAAATCGGTCAAAGCCGTTCCGGTAACGATTACCGTCAGCGGTGTGCCTTGGAACATCGCGCTCGAATCGGTTCTGCGCTCGCAGGAATTGGGCGTGCAGGTCAACGGTTCGATTCTTCGCATCGCCGAACAGAAAACGCTCGCCGACGAGCAATCAATCGCGCAAAGAATCAGAGACAATCAACTCGATACGTCGGCGCTTTACACGGAATTTATTCGCCTCAATTTTGCGCGGGCATCAGGTAATTTGAATTCCGAATCGGGCGGCGCGGGACAATTTACGTCCGGCGTTTCCAGCAACAGCGCGAACGCGGGCAGCACTTCCAACAGCAGCGGCTCCGACCAGGGAATTTTGGGAATCATCAAACGCCGTCTGTCGAGACGCGGCGCGGTCGAAGTTGACGGGCGCAGCAACACTTTGATTATTACGGACGTGCGCGAAAACATTGACGCGATTCGCCAACTGGTAACTTTATTAGACCAACCCGAACCGCAAGTCGAAATCGAAGCCCGCATCGTCGTGGCGACGCGCAATTTCAGCCGCGATTTAGGCGTTCAGCTTTCGGCGCTCGCCATCAGCAACGGCAGAGCCGTTTCATTGGCAACCGCTCCCGGCAGTCAAACGACCGGCGGCACGGGCGGCGGCGGAAATACGACCGGCTTAGTTCCGGGCGGCATTCCGAACGGTATCGGACTTCAGCCGAATAACAGTTTGCTGTCTTCGATTCCGAACACGGTCATCGGTTTGACGACCGGCATTTTCGGTTCGGCGCAAATCAGCGCGTTGATTACGGCGGGCGAAGCCAAAGGACAAGCCAAAACCATCGCCACGCCGCGCATCACGACTTTAAACAATCGTCCGGCGCAAATCGAAAGTGGTTCGCAGATTCCGATTACGACGATTCAGCCGGGCGGCGGCGGGGCGGGCGGCGTTTTAATCGCTACCACCGAATACGTTTCCGTTCCCTTGCGTTTAGCGGTTACGCCGCAAATCACCGATGTCGGAATGATTCTGCTGAACGTCGTCGCCGAAAACAGCACGGCGGTCATCGGGCGGCGCGGCACCGGCAATCAGCACCCAGCGAATGCAGACGCAGGTAATGGTTCCCGATGGCGGAACGACGGTCGTCGGCGGCGCATTGCTCGACAGCGAACGCGAAACGCAAGACCGCACGCCGGGACTTTCGAGAATCCCGATTTTAGGTTTAGCGTTCAAGCGCAAAGGCGTGTTCCGCGATTCGAGCGAACTTTTGTTCTTCATCACGCCGCGCATTTATCGTCCTGATTTTGAAGGAAATATGACTTCCGGCAGAACGACCGACGCGACGCGCTCGACGACGATTATTCAACCCGTGCCGCTCGGCAATCCGCCTTCAAATTCGGGTGAGCAGCCGACACCGACGAACAATCAGCAAAACCAACTCGTTCCGGTCATTCCGGTTGCGCCGACGCCGACGACACCGAACAACACCAACAACCGACCTTAAATTACGAAGTTAAAGGCGGGAACACGCACGGAAGTCGAGTGTGTTTCCGCCTTTAAAGGAAAATTTAGTTGGTAAAGTAAAACCCGGATTCCGGTTTCTTCCAATTTTCCCGTCAGACAATCAAATCGTCTGACGGGATTTTTTGTTTTGACAAACCGGCTGATTAAAAAAGGGATGAAGGATGAGGGATGAGGGATGAATTTTAAAACGAGCGTCTTAAAATTCATCCCTCATCCCTCATCCTTCATCCCTCATCCCTCATCCCTTTTCTACGGCGCGATGTAGCCGGTCGGGACGGGAACATCGTTGCCGTCGCCGAACACGAGACCGTAGAAAGAGTTGTCGGAACTTCGCAAAATATACCAACTGCCGCCGCGATAAACGGCGATGTCGGTTTTGCCGTCGCCGTCATAATCTGCCGGAACGGGTCGGTCGGTTGAAATGCCGAAGAAAACGCCGTAGAAGGAATTGTTGGAACTGTTCAAACGATACCAGCCGCCGTCCGCCGGTCGGAAAACCGCGATGTCGGTTTTGCCGTCGCCGTCGTAATCCGCCGGAACGGGTTTGTCGGCGGCAGCCCCGAACGCCACGCCCGTAAATCCGAGAGTGCTTCGCTGGATATACCAAGTTCCGTTCGACGGACGATAGACGGCAATGTCGGTTTTGCCGTCGGCATCGTAATCGCCCTGCGCCGTTTTATCGGTGGCAGTGCCGAACGCCAATGCCGCGAACGAATTATCGGAACTTCGCAAATAATACCAGGTGCCGTTCGACGGTCGGAAAACGGCAAAGTCCGATTTCAAATCGCCGTCGTAATCGCCGACGACCGGAACGTCGCCGTTTTGTCCGAAAGCCACGCCGACAAAACCGCCGGAACTTTTCTGGACATACCAGGTGCCGTTCGACGGTCGCCAGACGGCGTAATCGCTTTTGCCGTCGCCGTCGTAATCGCCCGCCGCGACTCTATCGCCGTTCGCGCCGAAAAGTGCCGCCGTAAAACTTCCGTTGGTGCTGTTCAGGCTGAACCAGTTGCCGGTTGACGGGCGAAAAACCGCGATGTCCGATGTGCCGTCCGCGTCGAAATTGGAAATCGCCGTGCCGCTCAGGGTGCTTTTTGACGAAGCGTAAATATAATCGCCGCCCGGACCGCCGTCGCTGTTGGCGGCATTGCCCGCCGCGTAAAAACCGACCTTGCCGACGCGCTGCGCCGGTGCCTTCCACATAAACGTCCAGGATTTTAAGCCGGAAACCGTCGGCACGATGCCGTCGGAAGTGTGTGCAATGTAAGTTCGCAGATTGCCGCCGACATTGCCGTTGTCGATCTGCATCTGCGGAAGCGGCTGCGTCGGCAGAATATAAGTCCCGACTCGCTTGCCCGCCGCGTCAATCGCCGTCATCTGAAACCCGTAATTTACCG